>JBEVND010000503.1:0-15497 GCA_040508285.1 Rariglobus sp.
ACCGGAGCCGATCCACGTGCTGTTCGCGCGCGTGCGGTGGTCGAGGGCGTAAACCAGCCGAAGCGGAAAACCGGCGACTTTATCCGTCCAAGCGACGGTGAACCGCTGGATCCCTTGATGGCTTGGATGCTCAGCCAAGCCGGTCTGGAGCCTTCCGCCTATCGGTCCTCCGCGATCCAGCGGCGCGTGTCGGCCTGTTTGCGCCGGTTGCGTGTGAATTCGGCTGACGCGGCTCGCGATCTTCTCACGCGCCAGCCTGAGATGCTGCCGTTCGCACTTAATACGATGCTGATCGGCGTAAGTGAGTTTTTCCGCGACGAAGCGGTTTTTGATTACCTCAAAAACTCGGTGTTGCCCGATCTGCTGGAAACGAGAGACGGCCTCCGCGTGTGCAGTTTCGGCGTCTCGGGTGGGCAGGAGCTTTACTCAGTCGCCATGTTGCTGACCGAGTGCGGGGCATTGGCCCAATCTACTCTACAGGGCATCGATTGCCGTGCAGACGCCATCCAGCGGGCGTGCGAAGGCGTTTACGGCGCCGATGATATTGCCGGTGTTGCGCCCGCGAGGCGCGAACGCTTTTTCCAGCCCTCGGGTGGGCGTTGGGCTGTGTCGCCCGTGCTCAAAAAGCGGATACAGTGGATCGTCGAGGATCTGTTTACCGGTGCTGCCGACCGCGAGTGCGATCTGATCTTGTTTCGCAATGTCGCCATCTATTTTAACGAAACACATAGCGCGGAAGCATGGCGGCGGCTCTGTTCCCAGCTGGTGCCGGGTGGCATCCTGGTGACGGGCCGCGCCGAGAAGCCACCTGCTTCACTGCCGCTCACACGCCTCGCTCCTTCAATTTACCGCAAGAATCTTTCGTAATTCTTAAATGCTAACCGACTTTATCTCCAAACTGCAGCGCAAGCCCGTCCCTGCGTTCACCGTCGCGCTCTACATCGTGTGCGTGGTGTTCATGGCTTGGATACGTCTGGGTATCTTGGAAAACAGCTTGGTGACGATCGGCTACGGTCTTCCGCTGTTGATCTGCCTGTGGTATCCCGACCGCCGGTTGCTGTGGAGCTTGATGGGCACGTATGCGCTCATGGCGGTTTACAAAGTGTTCATCGTCACGCCGCCGGCTTTCCAGTCGGCGCCCTTTCTCATCTGGGGAATGCAGATGGTGAACATGCTCGTGATCGGCTTTGCGGTGCATATCGCGGTCGATCTCTTGACCAGTCTGCGCCGGAAAAAGAACGAGCTCGAAGAAACCAACCGAGAGCTGGTCGATCGCAGGGAAGAGATCCTCCGACAGAACGAGGAGTTGCAGAGCCAGGCCGAGGAACTGGCCCAGCAAAACGAAGAGATCCAGCAGCAGTCCGAAGAGGTGCAGCAACAGGCCGAGGAACTCCAGGTGCAGGCCGAGGAGTTGCAGATCACCACCACCGAGTCAGGCAAGCGTCAGGCGATTCTGCAGGTGCTACTCGACTCGCTGAAGTCCGACGATACCCGCGATCTGCCGGAGCGCATCTGTCATATGCTCATGTCGCTCCTCGGTGACTGTGCCTCGGCGGCAGTTATTTTGGAAAAAGACGGGGCTGATCTTGTGGTGCTCGCTCAAGCCGGTCCCATGGGCCTGCCGACGCGCCGTTGGGCCTTCGATCGTTCCTTTGCGGCCGTGGTCATGGGGCACGATCGCACCGCTTATGTTTCCGATCTGCGTCTGCGCCCGGATCTGGAAGGCGCGCAGACGACTGAGCGGATGTTCCGGTCGGTGATCGCCACGCCGCTCAAGATCGCCGGGAAGACCGCCGGTGTGGTCAAAGTGTATTCAGATCATCAGCACGAGTGGACCAAGGAGCAGTTTCAAATCATCGAGTGGATGTCCAAGCAGTGCTCGTTGTTGATGGACTCGCGTCGCCTCCAGACGGAGCTCCAACTCGCCAACGTTGACCTCGACCGAATCGTAAAGACGCGCACCGAAGAGCTGCAGGAACTCGTCAACGAACTGGAGCACTTCTCCTACACGATCACCCACGACTTGCGCGCGCCGCTGCGTGCCATGCACGGTTTCGCCGGCCTGCTCGCCGAAGAGTGCATGGACTCGTTGAATGAGCAGAGCCGTGAGTATTTGAATCGAATCACCACGGCCGCGAGTCGCATGGACCGTCTCATCACGGATGCGCTGAGCTACAGCAAAGTGGTCCGGCACGAGATGCCCAAGGAGCCGGTCGACGTCGTTCGCCTGCTGCGCGGCATGGTCGATTCCTATCCGATCTTCCAAGAGCCGAAAGCGCGTATCGAGATCGCGGATGACCTGCCGGCCGTAATGGGTAACGAGGCCGGCCTCACGCAGTGTTTCTCCAATCTTCTGGGCAACGCCGTGAAGTTTGTCTCGCCGGGCAAGATCCCGCACGTGCGCATCACGGGTGAACGTCACGGCGACATGGTGCGGTTTTGGTGCGAGGACAACGGCATCGGCATTCCCAAGGAACTTCAGGCGCGCGTGTTCGTCATGTTCCAGCGCTTGAGCAAAGACTACGAAGGCACCGGTATCGGCCTCGCGTTGGTTAAAAAAGTGGTCGAGCGCATGGGTGGCTCGGTGGGCCTCGAATCGGAGCCCGGCAAGGGCACCCGTTTCTGGATCGAACTCAAAGCCGCCGACTCAAAATGATGACAACCGAATCACGCGTGCTGTATGTCGAGGACGAGGAAGACGACGTGTTTTTCATGCGCAACGCCTTCAAAAAACTAGGCGTGCATGATCGTTTCCACTCCGTCGAAGATGGCGGCCGCGCCATCTCTTATCTGGCGGGCGAGGAGCCTTACGCCGATCGCACACGTCACCCGTTGCCCACCTTTGTTTTGCTGGATTTGAATCTCCCGATTCGCTCCGGTTTCGAGGTGTTGGAATGGCTGCGCGGTCAGCCGCAATTCCAGCAATTGCCGGTGGTTATTTTCTCGTCCTCCGGTCGCCTCGAAGACCGTCAACGCGCCGAGAAACTGGGCGCGACGGAGTATCTGCTCAAGCCGACCTC
Source organism: Rariglobus sp. (assembly GCA_040508285.1). Taxonomy (GTDB): domain Bacteria; phylum Verrucomicrobiota; class Verrucomicrobiia; order Opitutales; family Opitutaceae; genus Rariglobus. The sequence goes on from JBEVND010000503.1 coordinate 3,021, forward strand.
GGGTTCACAATTTTTGGATATGGCGCGCCAGCTCAGTGAGACATGGCTTGCGCAAAAAAACCTCTGAGCTGTCAGTTTGGTTAACGTCAGTGAAAGGCGTGAAAAGCGTTAGCGGTCCGCGTCCGATGCGGTTTCGTTGACTCAAAACTGGCGCGCCGTGCCTTTGCGCCTTCCTTGATTCGCTCAGCTGTCTTCCAGTTTTACGTTCCGCGAGTGGAGGAAGGGAATGAGCTCGTCCTTGTTGAAACTCGTGAGGATGCGCCCGTGCCAGTCGAGCACCGGTGCGGCGAATTGACCGGACTTGCGCTCCATCTCGGTGCGGCCGGCAGGACGTTCTACGATGTTCACCTGGCGATAACCGATGCCGTGTTCATCCAAAAACGCGCTCACGTCATCACACGACGTGCAGCCAGGCTTCACGTAAAGAACAGGGAGATCTTCGAACAAAACAGGGCGCGACATAAAACCAGCTTACCTGAAAGCCGGCGGCCGATGCTATGGTGTCGGCTCCGGTTCCTACTGTCAGGGAAACTTACGCGCTGCGTTAAGTATCAACCGGCAGGCAGGGTGACGTGGAACGTCGATCCTTGGCCCGGGGTGGAGCTCACGCCGATCTGGCCGCCCATCTTGTCCACGCAACGCTGCACGATCGCGAGACCGATGCCGGTGCCGGGAACGGATTGCGACGGATTGAGGCGCTCGAACGGCATAAAGATTTTCTGAAAATGGCGCGCATCGATGCCGATGCCGTTGTCCTCGATGGCTATCACGACCTGGTCGCCTTCGCGTTTGGCGGAGCAGCGAATCACGGTCTCGGTGCCGGGGCGGGCGAACTTGATGGCATTATCCAGCAGGTTGCTCAGCGCTTGGGAAAGACCGGCCTCGCTGGCGATCACCGGCGGGATGGGCTCGATGATTTCGAAGCGAGTCGCGGTGCCTTCGGTGCGTTCACGTCGTTCTTCGACCAGGCGCTCGACCAGCGCATGAAGACGCACGGGCTCGACGGTCAGCTCGGAACGGCCCAACTGGCTGTAGTGGAGCATGTCGATCGTGAGTTGATCCATGCGCTGGGCGGAACGGCTGATGCGTTGCAGGTAATCGGTGTGGCCGGGCGCAAGCGTTCCCGTCGTCTCTTCCAGGAGAACGTTGGCGAAGTTCTGCATGGTGCGCAGCGGCGCGCGCAAGTCGTGGGAAATTGAATACGTGAACGACTCGAGCTCGAGGTTGCGCTCGTGCAGCTCGCGGGTGCGGGACTCGACGCGTGACTCCAATTCGGATGCGTAGGCGGCGAGGTCGGCCTCGGCCTTGCGCAGGGATTCCTGAGTGGCGCGGACCTTGGTGATGTCGGTGACGATGCAGACCTTGCTGTCCGGCAAGCTGGAGGATTGCACGGTGTCGACGCGCACGCGCAGGCAGCGTTCGCCCGCCGTCAGCTCGAGCTGGCCGCCATCGTGATTTTTGATCAGGGCAATGAGCGCGGCTTTGTCGTCGGGGACGAGCACATCGGTGAGCAACTGGCCGACGTAGAGTCCGCCGTTGTTCACCAAGGTGGAAAATGCGCGATTATGACGGGCGATGGTCAGCTCCTCGGTGAGCAGGCAGATGCCATCGGTGATGGCGTCGAATGTGAGTTGCCACTCGGCGGCCATGGTCTGGGCGTTGAGCTCGGCCTGGCGGGTGCGCAGGAGCGCGCGCACGGTGGCGATCAATTCGTCGGCCTCGACGGGAATGCACAGATACGCATCGGCACCTTGTTGGAGGCCGACCACGCGATCGCCGACCGCGGTAAACGCAGCGGAGGTTTGCAGGACCGGGATGCTGGAGGTCTCGGCGGTCTGCTTGAGCTGGCGGCAGACTTCGAAGCCACTCATGTCGGGCAGACGCACGTCGAGAATGACGAGGTCGGCTTCGGGCGCGATGAGGAGGCCCTCGGCGCCGCAGGCGGCTTGGCGCACCGTAAAGCCGGCGCGCTCAAGATAGCGCACGTGCACGTAGCGGTTTTGCTCGTTGTCGTCTACGACGAGGATGACGGATTCGTTGTTCATGCGCGGAGATGACGGCGTCTCGCCCGGGCGAGTTCGTGGATGATGGCAGTGCGGTAAGAGGAGTCGCTGGGCGGGCCTTTGCGAACGAGAGCGGCGGCTTGTTCCTTGAGGAACTCGCGTTCCTCTTCGGTGAAGACTTGAGACGAATGAATGACCAAGGCGCCGTCTTCAACGACCTCCTTGAGGTGCGATACAAACTGAATGCCCGAGCTGTCGGGAAGCACGATGTCGGCAAAGACGAGCGAGGGCTTTTGGTCTTTAATCAAGGCGAGGGCCTGCGCGGCGGTGTCGGCTTCGACCACGTTGAGGTGGAATTCCTCGAGCAACGCGCGGAGGTGTTGGCGCGCCTCGGGGTTATCGTCGACCACCAGTGCGATGAAGCGGGCGTGCGACGTGAGCCGATGCAGCGTTTGCACCAGGTGGGTGGCGTCGGGCGAGGCGGGCAGGAACGCGTCGATCAAACCGGCGGACCCATCGTCTGCGGAGGTTTCGTCGGAGGTCACGATGAACGACGGGATGAGCGCCGGTGACGGCGGCAACGCGGCGGCCAGCGTCTGAGCAATCGGGTAGGAGGGGGTGACGATGGCGGAGACCGAGACGCGCTTCAGGATGGCGAGTGCTTCCTGCGTGTCGCGTGCGAGCACGGCTTTGAACGGCGTGTGCTCCAGCATGCGTTCGTAGCTGAAGAGCGTGTCGACGCGGTTGTCGACGAACAGGACAAGGACGATGGTTTCCTTTTCAGCGGGGACGGCTGCGGCAGGTTCCGCTTCGACCGCAGCGGTGGCCGCGGTGGTGACGTTGCCCGCCACCGGAATGGGCGGCGTCGAACCTGGAGACGAAAGCGGAAGGTTGATCGTGAAGGCGGAGCCGATGCCGACGCTGCTTTGCAGTGAGATGGTGCCGCCGAGCAGGTCAACCAAGCGGCGCGAAAGCGCGAGGCCGAGACCGGTGCCCTTGGTTTTTTGCTGGAGCGGGTTTCGGACCTGATAAAATTCCTCGAAGATCTTGTCCTGATGTTCCTCGGGGATGCCGATGCCGGTGTCGCGCACGCAGAAAACGATCCGTGAACCGGTGACGCGTGCGCTCACGTTTACCTCACCGTGGGGCGTGTATTTGAGGGCGTTCGAAATGAGGTTGCGGAGAATCTGTGACAGCTTGCGCTCGTCGCAGATCATTTCGACCGGCACTTGGGGCTCGTCGAAAACCAGGGCCACGGTGGTGTTTTGTTCAACCAAGGGCCGCAACATGCCGCGCAGCGTGGCGAAGAGTTCGTTCACCGAAACGGGAACAGGCATGAGCTCGACTTTGCCGGCGTCGGCTTTGGCAAGGTCGAGGAGGTCGTTGACCAGATCGGAGAGATCGCGGGCCGCGCGGTTGATGAAGCGCGTTTGTTTTTCCTGTTCCACGCTGAGCTCACCGTCGATGCGCTCAAGCAGCATGCGCGAGAGTCCGATGATCGAGTTCAGCGGCGTGCGGAACACGTGGGTGATGTTGGAGAGGAAGCGGGACTTCAGCTCCACGACCTTCTGGATCTCTTGGGCGCGGTCATCGAGTTCGGCGTAAAGCGCCACGACGCCGCGGTTGGTCTCCTCGAGTTCGCGGTTGAGTTGGGAGAGTTCCGACTGGCTTTTCTCCAGGTTGGAGAGGGTTTGGAGGAGCTCGCGGTTTTGCTCCTCCATCTCGGCGACTGCGTCGGTCGTGCGGATTTTCACCAACGCCTCGCTGACACGGGATGCGACTGCGGGAACCGGATCGGCGAAGCGACGCGGGAGAAATTTACCAACGCGCACCACGGTGCCTTGCGACGAGGTTTTTACGTCGAAGCGGTGCATCAGCCGGCGACCGGACAACAAGCCGAGGCCCATTCCAGTGGTGGATTTGTAGCGGCCGTCGAGGATCTCTTTCAGGTTGGCGATGCCTGGGCCTTGGTCGCGCACGGTGATCTCGAGGATGTCGTGCTCGCCTTCGCGCAGGAGGCTGAACTCGACGCGACCACCGCCCGCATAGCGCCACGCGTTACGCGCGATCTCGGAGACCGTGGTGGCGATGCGCACGCAGTCCTGTTGATCAAAACCCAGCAGCCCCGCGGTGTCCCGAGCGCGCCGACGAGCGAGCACGATGTGGGATTCGTTGCGCAGTTCGACGGAGAGAAGGACGGCAGAGTTCATAGCTCGAGAGCGCGGACCACCAATACAGACGCATCGTCGCGGCCCCGTTTTTGCTGACCGTAGAGCATGCCGGCGATGATCGGTGCGGGACGCACCAATAAGCCTGGCTGGTTGTAGGTTTTGGTGTGGGTGTGCAGGCCGTCGGAATGCATCACGAGCAGGTCTTGTCCGGTCCAAGGCATCACGACGTTTTCAATGCGTGGCATGATGTGGCCCACGATGCCGTTGCCGCTGGGCAACGTTTTCGATGCGCCGTAGCGCACCAGTGATGTGGCGATGTTGCCCACACTGCAGAAAGAAAATTGGCGGGACTGGGTGTCGATGCGGGTGATGGCAACGGCGGCGCCCCGGGTCTTTTTTAGAGCGTCATTGATGGCCGTCATCAGGTCGCCCGGATTCATGGACGGGTTTTTACGGGCAATACGCACGGCTTCGTCGGATGCCTCGGCGGCGTTGGGACCATGACCGAGCCCATCTGCCATCATGCAAGTGATCGCGGCTCCGTGGCGCACGATGACGACTGCATCGCCACAGGCCGTTTCGCCGGGCGCGGGCGCGGTGATCAGGCCGATCTCGAAACCATTGGGCGCAACCGGCTGAAGTTTGGCTGGAGTTACGGTGACCGCGATGATGGTGCCAACCTGCTCCAGTGAATAGATCTGAAACGTGGTCGACTGGCGCTTCAACATGCCGAGGCCGATGCCCGAGCTGCCGGCGGTCGAGAAGCCATCGCCTTGGCATTCTTCGATGTTGCGCATGCCGGGGCCGCGATCGATCGAGTAGATCGCCAGCCCTACGCCACCTTCATTCGCAATCGAGCGGGCAAGCAGTTCGCCGTTGCGGGCGTGCTTCGCAAGGTTGGTGCCGAGTTCGGTGATGATGAGGCCTACGCGGGCGCAATCATCGGCGGAAAAGCCAATCTCGGTGGCCAGCCGCGTGACTTCACGGCGGGCCTCGCCTACCTGGCTTTTCTCAGTTACAGGCAGCGCGATGGATGGGGCGAGCGTTGTCAACGACCGCTCCATTTCACGATGGTCACGGCGGTGCCTTTGCCGACCTCGGACTTGATATCGAATTCGTGCACGAGGCGCTTGGTGCCGGAGAGACCTAAGCCCATGCCTTTGCCCGTGGTGTAGCCATCGCGCAGGGCGAGCGCTATGTCGGGAATGCCGGGACCTTGATCGGTGAAGATCAAGCGGATGCCGCGTCGGCCGTCTTTAAAGACTTCCTGCACGGTCATGTCGCCGCCCTTGCCGTGGATCAGCGTATTGCGGGCAATCTCGCTCGTGCCGGTCACGAATTTGGTCTGCTCGATCAGGCTCCAGCCGAGCTTGATCGTGAGATCACGGATCTCGCGTCGCGCCTGCACAATGTCACTCTCGCCGCGCAGCGGGAGAGTTTTGGGTTCATTGGCCACGTGTGAGTGCGGTTAGAGAGAGAGCGACGCGCGCAGTGCGGCCATGCCTTTGTCGACATCGAGGGCGGTGCGCACGCCGGGCAGGGAAAGCCCGAGCTCGACCAACGTGATGGCGACGGCGGGGCGCATGCCGACCACGACAGTCTCCGCACCGAGGATGCGGGCCATCATGGAAATGTTGACGAGCATGCGACCGATGAAGGAGTCGACGATTTCAACCGATGAAATATCGAGCAACAGGCCGCGCGCTTCCGTGGTCGAGATGCGCGACGTGATGTCGTCCTGGAGCGTCATCGCGAGTTGGTCGTGCATGTCGACTTGGATGGTGACGAGCAGGAACTCGCCCATCTTGAGGATTGGAATGCGTTCCATGATCAGGCCTTTTTGCCGAAACCGGTTTGCTTCGTGCGCTCAAGCGCGAGACGGAAGGCATCGGCGAGATTGGCCTTGGTGCTGACTTCGCCGAGATTCACGCCGAGATGAACGATGGTCTGGGCGATCTGGGGACGGACGCCGCTGATGATGCAGTCTGCGCCCATGAGGCGGGCAGCGGTAATGGTCTTGAGCAGATGTTGGGCAACGAGGGTGTCGACCGTGGGCACGCCGGTGATGTCGATGATCGCGACATCGGAACCGGTATCGACGATCTTCTGGAGCAGCGACTCCATGACGACTTGGGTGCGAGCACTGTCGAGCGTGCCGACAAGCGGGAGGGCGAGGATGCCGTCCCAGAGTTTTACGACCGGAGTGGAGAGCTCGAGCAGGTCTTGCTGCTGGCGACGGATCACTTCCTCACGCGTCTTTTGGTAGGAGTTGGTCGTGAACAGGCCAAGGTCGTCGAGCAGGTTGCTGGCTTCGAGGACGGAGGTGGCCAAAGCATCGGCATCCTTGCCGGCTGCGGAGCGGAGACGATTGAAGAGTGGCGCCTTGAGCGAAAAAACGAAGAGCGCGGTCTCGGTGGGCGTGAAACCTTGCTGGCCACGCGAAGCCGAAATCTCGGTGAGGAAATCACGCAGATCAGCCCAATGCTGCGAGCCGGTGTCGAAGCGCGTGTTCAGCGGTGCAGCGAGGAGCAGATGGATAAATTGGGAGCACTGTTTCTGCAGCTCGTCCTGGGAGATGAGTCCTTGTTGGCTGAAGGACGATTGCTGGGTCTTCACCCACTCCGCGATGAGCGAAGCTTGGTCTTTGGAGATGATTTCGATGAGCGTTTGATTCGCAGGCATGGGCGTTGTGAGTTGAAGCGAAGGCGTGGAGGAAATGGAAAGGAATTGGGTGTGGGTGCGCCCGGATCAACCGAAGTCGAGCGTCGGCAGGGGCGGGAAAAAGGTCTTTCCCTCGAAGAGTGCGATCAAGTCCTCGAGCGCCGGATACTTCTCGCAATAGAAATCGGCGCCGAGCGAACGGGCGGTCTCCATGTCGAGGGGGCGATTCGAAGAGCTCATGATCACGATCGGAAGATCGTTCAGGCCGGGTTGGGAACGCACCCATTTCAAGACCTCGAAGCCGTTTCGACGGGGAAGTTTCAGGTCCAGGAAAACGATCAGCGGACGAAGCTCATCGGGTTTTTGAAGCTTGGCCTGGAAGTAACTGATCGCCTGTTCACCATCGGTGGTGATGTTGATCGGGCTCGTGACCTTGGCGCGTTTGAGCAGCAGCTGAATCAGCAAAATTGCGTCATCGTCGTCGTCGACAAGCAGCACGGGATTCGGGCTGGTGACGTCGAAGACAAAGGGAGTTTTGGGATTCGAGAGCGCTTTCATGATAGGCAAAAAGGAGGCTTTCCTTGAGTGCTCTCCGCGCAGGGCAACGGACAGCTTGTTACCAAGGCACGCGACATCCCAAACTGTCGAGAGCGACGCTCTCTTTCCCCCTACAAGCCAAACAATCCCCTAGGTTTGGCATAGGAGATTTCCCCATGGCCTGTGTAGTGGGGGATTTCCTGCATCCAGTCCCGTCTCATGCGCTCATCGGGAAGAGCATGGTCGAATCGTTATCCGGTTCCAGCTGGCGGCTTAATTTCAATACGCGCTCGCGTGCCCACACCAAGCGATTCGAAATCTCGTAAGGATGCATGCGCAGGAGCTGCGCGATATTGGCGAGCGGCATACCGAGAACGTGGCGCAACGAGAGCAACTCGCAGTCGCGCGGTTCGATCTTGTCGTGGCAGCGCACGATGACCTGGACGAATTCCTTGAGGTCGAGACCTAGTTGGCAATCGGCGCTGCACGCCGTCAGCCGACGACGGGCTAGGTTGCGATTCGACTTCCAGTGAAACTGACGGGCAAATCGAAGGCTCGCGTAATAAAGCCAAGCCGTAACTGACGATGGGCACAGTCCGCGATCAAAGTGACGACGTGCGCGAGCGAAGACTTCCTGGGTGATTTTCTCCGCGGCGACCTCATCGCGCAAAAGCGCGTGGGCGAGATGGAAAATAGAGCGGTGGTGCCGGCGGATCAGAGAGAGGAAAGCGTTGGAATCGCCCTGTTGGTAGCGTTGGGCGAGACGGTTGTCGGAATCGTTGGTGTGAGTGTTGACGAAGGCCGAAAAAGCCAGCGCCGGAGAAGGAGCCACGGATTGCATGGAAAACAAAGGTCAGGAGTTTTTTTGACGGCGCGCGGCGAGCATCTGGTCGTGCTGCGCTTCTTCGACGCCCTCGATGGCAAGGCGCTCGATCATGTCCTGGTCGTCTCCGTCATTGTGATCGGGAATTTGGTGACCGGGAACGGAAACGGGATCGCTGGGATCGCGGTTCATGGACAGGGCAATGGAAGCACTGTCGTTCGAAACAGTATCGGGCAGGGCGTCGCCTTGAAGTTCTTGGCGGGCGGCTCGTCGATCCTCGGCAGACGCTGAAGCGCGGCCGTCGATCAGTGCATTCTCGTGCGCGCGTCGCTCGATCATCGTGTTGGTGATCTGGCCTGCCTCCGCGCCGTGGAAAAGAATTTTACCGTGGTTGGTATCGTGAGAACTCATGAAATCTGGGGTTGAGGATTGGGGTGGCGGGCAGAACAGGCGACGGGATGAAGTATGAATAAAACTATACCCAAACCGGATTCGCGGAGGCATCGGGCTATCGCCCGAGTAAGGGGTGGGGCGCGTGTAAAATGCCTGCGTTTGAGGTCAGAAAATCGGCACAAAAAAACCGCCGGCAAATAAATGCCGGCGGTCTTCGCTAAAGAAGTAAAAGCGCCCTGGGGGCGGCTTGATTACTTGCTGTAGGGCTTGACGGTGATGGCGTTCTTCACGTCCTGCACGCCTTCGACGGTCTTGGCGATACGGCCAGCGCGATCCTTTTCAGCCTCGGTGTTGACGAAGCCGCTCAGCTGCACGGTGCCGCGGAAGCTCTCGACATTGATTTCGCGGGCCTTGACGACGTCGTCAGCGGCGAGGGCAGACTTCACGCGAGCGGTGATGGCGGAGTTGTCGATGTATTCGCCCGTGCTTTCCTTGGTGGTGGTGCCGGCGCAGCCAGTGCTCATGAGAGCGGCACCAGAGCCGAGGAGGAGAGCGAGACAGGTGGTGGTGATTTTAAGAGAGGTTTTCATGGTGTTATTTATTTTAAGGTTACGCACCGCATGGTGTTGAGTTGTTGCTCGCGGTTCCGTGCGGTTGATGCGGGTTTGGTTAATCCCTGCGCGTTCGGTAAAATACCCGATAGCGTTGATGGGGAAATTACAGCATTCTCCTTGGGAACTGTTTCCACCTACCGCATACCGTAAGCTTGTGATTTCCGACACACTACCCACCCGTTTTCCTTCCACCTCCGAAAAGCTAAGGACGATTCGCGTGCTCGTGGTCGAAGACCAGGAGGATGATTACATCTATCTCGAGCGCATTTTGAAGAAGGCGGTCTTTGCGCGCTACGAGCTTACTTGGTGTGCGACGTATGACGCCGGCCTGCAGGCGATCGCGGCACGCAAACACGACATCGCTCTCTTCGACTACAATCTCGGAGCGGGCACTGGTTTGGATCTTTTGCGCGAAGCGCTGCTGATGGGGTGTGATCAACCGGTCATCTTGCTCACGGGCCACGACAGCCCTGAGGTTGACCGTGAGGCGCTCGGCGCAGGCGCATCCGACTATCTTTGCAAAAACGGCCTCAATATCACTCAGCTGGAGCGCGCGATCCGCTATTCGCTGCGTCACGCCGTGATGTTGACCTCGGTTAAGAAGAGCCAGCGTCAGCTGGAACTCTTCATGCGCAATGTTCCGTGCGCCGTCTGTATCCGCGACGAAGACGGTAAATACGTTTTCCAGAACGACCGCTTCAAAACTCATTTCGAAAACGCGCCAGTCAGTTCCATCTGGGAGCCCACGCCGTCACAGGAGCCGCGCTCCTTCACCGATGGTGAGCACTACTGGCTGGTAAGCTCGTTCCCGATGGACGAAGAGCACGGCGGCCACATGCAGGGCCTCGCCGCCATCGAGATCACCGAGCGCATCAAGGCCGAGGAAATGCTCCTCAAAACCACGAGCCTGCTCAACGGTATCTTGAAGAGCCTCCCAGTGATCGCCTGGAGCGTGGACGAAGAAGGCACCATCCTCGAAGCTCGCGGCAGTGGGCTCGATGGCGTTGGCCTGAATGGCGAAGAACTCGTCGGCCGTTCGCTCGCAGACTTTTCCACGGCGGCTGCTGCGGAAATCACCAAGACCTTCCAGTCGGGCGCCGCGAATTTCATCCTGCCCATCACGCATGGTGATCGTGAGCACTCGTTCGACACGTTCTTCCACCACACGAAATCCCGCGGACGCAGTGCGGTCGGTTTCTCCATCGATATCACCGAGCGCCGCTGGCTTGAGCGAAAGCTTCTCCTGATCAGCGACGCCGAGCAGCTTCGCATCGGTGCGGATCTTCATGACGGGCTTGGTCAACACCTCACCGGCATCGCGTGTATGGCTGCTGCGTTGCGCGACCGGTTGAAGGCGCACGATCTTCCCGAGACGAAGCAAGCCGACGAAATTGCCCGTCTCGTCAACGAAGCCACAGCCCAGACCCGTGCGCTGGCTCGCGGTCTTTGTCCGGTGCAACTCGATCAGTCTGGCCTGCCCACGGCCCTCGAACACCTCGCCGGGCACATGGAAATTGTTCACGGCATCGAGTGCCATTTCCGCACGGTGGACGAACCGTTCGAGTGCGAGCACGACAGTGCGCTGCATCTCTACCGCATCACCCAGGAAGCACTGCACAACGCCGTTCGCCATGGCCACGCGCGCAACATCGAGGTAGTTCTCGATTCCAGCCCCAACGGCCGCCGACTCGCCATCGAGGACAACGGTCAGGGCTTCGATACCCAGCAGAAATCCGCCGGAGCTGGCGTTGGACTGCGACTCATGCAGTATCGCGCCAGCATGATTGGCGGAAATCTTTCCATCGAATCGCAACCGCAGGGCGGAACGCGGGTCGAGTGCATCTTTCCCTTCTCAATTTCAAAATGAAATCCTCCACCGCCCCGGCGCAGCCTGTGTCCCAAGCCACTCCCGTTGCCACGAAGCGACGCATCTTCCTTGTCGATGACCATCCGATCACCCGTCAGGGTGTGGCCGTGCTCATCAACCAAGAGGCCGACCTCGAGGGTTGTGGTGAAGCCGATAGCGCCCCGAAGGCCTTCGACATGCTGCAAAAAGCAAAGGCCGATCTCGCTGTCGTCGACATCTCCCTCAAAACGACCAGCGGCATCGAGCTGACCAAGAACCTCAAGGTTCTCCTCCCTGATCTGCCCGTGCTCATCATGTCGATGCATGACGAAAGCCTTTATGCCGAACGCGCTCTCCGCGCCGGCGCCAAGGGCTACGTGATGAAGCAGGAAGCCAGCGATAGCATCCTCATCGCCATCCGTCGCATCCTGAGCGGCGAACTTTATCTGAGCGAAAAAATGAAGGAGAAGATGCTCCATCGCCTCGTTCATAACCGTAAGGACGAAGTGGTGTTTTCAATCGATACGCTCAGCGATCGTGAGATGGAAGTTTTCCAACTTATCGGCAACGGCTTCAGCACCCGCCAGATCGCCACCAAGCTCAACTTGAGCGTCAAGACGATCGATTCCTACCGCGAGCATTTGAAGCTCAAGCTCCACATCGAAAAAGGCGCCGATCTCGTCCGCCACGCCATTCAGTGGGTGAAGAGCGAGAACATCGTCTAAAAACGACGTCTCTATTTTATGAGTATCAAGGCGACCCTTTGTAGGGGTCGCCTTTTTCGTTATCGGGCAATCCCCTATGCCTTGGCTTGGTGTTTTACCCGTGTTGAGAACGAAACAAGCCGGATTCTTCGGATGCGTGCTTTCGCTTAAAATGCACGCCGCCAATCATGAAATCCGTGCAAAAATCACTCGTGCCCGACGTTGATCGTGGACGTCAGGCCCAAGATTCCGCACCGGCCTTGACTGTTTTAATGGTGGGAGACGAAGCCCGCAGCCGCCGATTGCTCGCTTTCGGCCTGGTGGACGAAACCGATGTTGTGACCTGCGCTGAATCCTTGGCTGCGTTGGATAGCTTGCCCGCTACCGCCGGCTTTGGTGTCGCGCTGCTTGATTGGGAGATGAAATCCGCCTCTGCCGGCCCTCTGCTTGAGCGCCTGCGTGAACTTGATCCCGAAATTCCGGTTGTTGCCACGGTGGCCGATGAACTGGCCGCCCGTGCGGCGCAGAAAAAAGGTGTGAACCGTTGCCTTACCATGCCTTTCTCAACCGAAGATCTCAAAGCCCTTTTGAAATCCAATGCCCGTGCTCCTCGTGCAGTCGCCGCCGTGAAACCGGCAATGCGCGAAATGGAGCCAGTTGAAGATGCGTCCGAGCCCGAGGTCGTTTCGCCAGTCGCGTTTGGCTCGCAAAGTCCGCGCATGCGT
>JBEVND010000002.1:0-5054 GCA_040508285.1 Rariglobus sp.
CACTACGCGCGGAACGCAGCAGCTCCAGGCCGTCACGTTCACCCAGTTGGAAATCCAACAGGCACGCTGCGTAGTTGCCCGTCATCAACATCCGCAGTCCATCCTCGAACGTCCGCGCCCAGTCGGCTTCGAACCGTTCCATGTGCGCGTTTGCCAGCAGTTTCTCCGTTACCAGAAACTGTAGACGGTCGTCCTCGATGATGAGGATTTTTTGAACGGCGGCCATACCCGCTATCAACGCGAGTTAGCCGCCGTCCCCTCAAGCCTAAACCTTCAGCTCTTTGCCACGGTTTCCGACACCGGAGTGCGCAGATCGACGATGATGCGCGCGCCTCGCTGCCAGCGGCAATAGGCCCAGATCCAGCTGAGGAACACGCCGATACGATTGCGCATGCCGATCACAAACATCAGGTGCACCGACATCCACAGGAACCACGCCGGGAATCCTTTCCAGCGAATACCAAAGACGTGCGCGACCGCCGCGCTGCGACCGATCGTCGCCATGCTGCCTTTGTCCGTGTAAATGAAGCCCTCGCGTTCCTTCTTGTTAAGATCCGCGAGAATCTGTTTCGCCGCATGGCCGCCCATCTGTGTCGCCGCGGGTGCAACACCCGGCACACGCACGCCTTTGACATCCGTCAACGCCACCAAGTCGCCGGCCGCGAATACTTCGCGACGCCCCGGCAAGCTCAGGTCCGCGGCGACTTGCACGCGACCACCGCGATCCAGCGGCGCGCCCGCCAGCGTGCGGGTCACCGCACTGCCTTCCACACCCGCCGCCCAGATCGTCACGGCCGACTCGATGCGTTTGCCCGCGACCACCACGTAGCCTTCGCCGACTTCACTCACCGGCGAACCGAGATGCACCGTGACGCCCATTTTCTCCAGGCGCTTGCGGGTGTATTCCGATTGCTCGGGCGAGAACATCGTGAGCAACTTCGGCGCAGCTTCCACGAGATGCACATGCGCCGCGCTTGGATCGATGTGACGGAAATCGTCGACCAACACGCGACGAGCCAGCTCGGCCAGCGCGCCGGAAGTTTCCACGCCCGTGGGCCCGCCGCCCACCACTACAAAGCTCAGCAAACGCGCACGCTCGGCCGGATCCTGCGTCGTCTCGGCACGCTCGAAAGCGAGCAGCAGATCACGGCGCAAGCTCGTGGCCTCGGCCAGCGTTTTCAGGCCCGGCGCATAACGCGCCCACTCGTTGCGACCGAAGTAGCCGGTGCGCGCACCGAGACCTACGATCAAGTAATCGTAGCTCAGCGAGCCATGGCCGACTTCGACTTTTTTCGCATCGAGATCCACGCGCAAAACCTCGTCCATGAGCGTCGTCACGTTGTCCTGATCCGACAGGATGTGACGCAACGGCTGTGCGATATCCGGTCCGGCCAGGCCTGCCGTCGCCACCTGATAGAGCAGCGGCTGGAACAGGTGATGGTTCTGGCGATCCACCAGCGTCACCCGCACGCGCGGATCGTTGAGCTGGCGGCACGCCGCCAGACCGGCAAAACCGCCGCCGAGCACGATGACATGAGTGCGCGAATCACGCGCGTTTTCCGAATTCATAAATGGGTTGCGACAACCTGCGTCGCGGCAGTGCGCACGGTGCGCGAATAAACTCCGAAGTGTAATGACATGGCCGATACAATTTCAAGGGCCGGGAAACACCGCATGCAATGCCTCTTTCCAAAAAAATTCCGCCTGCTCGTTTTGCCCTCCGGACAACGTGAGCAGCAGCGCATCATCGGCCCCCGCCACGTGCAGCCGCATCCGACCTTCGCGGCGCGTGAGTGCAAGTCGCCTCGCCGCTGGCAGGCCCAGCTGGAACCGCGAAAGCCCCTCGCCCGCCGTCAGCAACCCGCCCTCGACCGAGACTTGTTTCAACGAAAACTCCCGACGATGAGCCGCTTCGGCCGTCACCAAGGAGCACGTCACCCTCGCCTCGTTCTCCGCGAGTAAGCGGAGCAATCGCGGCAGTTCATCTACATCATCCGAGACGATTTGTGCGTCGGCCATCATCCTCGGAAACGCGCGGTCGTCGGTCACGGAGTTCGCCATTTCACCGGATGGAACATCGACGACCACCTCGCCCAGAAACTCCGCCCAGTCCGCGGCTGCACACTCCGGCATCGCACAAACCTGCAGGAAATCGAGCCCGTGTCCGTTGCACACCTCGATGCGCCCGGGTGATCCGCAACAATCACAGTGCGCGAGCCGTGCCCACGCCCGACACCCATGATCGAAACTGAACTGCAACGCGCCTTGCGCATCGCACGCACGCCGCCGATGCGCACACCAAGCGAGCCGCGGAATAGTAACCACCGCCACCATGCGCCCATAAGCGTGGCGGGTTTGCAAGGCCACCGGCCCAAAGCGACCGAGGCACTGCCATAGTTTCATCCAATCATTCGTCACCGCGATACGCCCTTCGGCCGTCGTGCGAAAACAACGGCTGACGCGCGGCCGATCTGCAGAATCAAGATGACGCGGCACGCCGGGCCGCCGTCTGAAATCGTCGGGCATCGACATCGCGTTTCTTGATCAAAAATCAGGCGCTACGCCGACGACGCGACGCCACCGTTTTCGGCTTTGCGCCAAAAGCGGATTCACCGCGCACGAGCACGCTCACGCGCGCATCCGGACAGAAACACGCCAGCCGGCACGCGAGGCACCAGACTTGATGCTGACTCGCCGCAAACTCCACGGGCAGATGCACCGTGAGCACCGGCTCAGGCGCCTTGGCCGGACTAACGACCAGTGTTTTGAAAATCACCTTTTGCCCCACATCACGCGCACAGGTTGCCGCGATCTCTGCAAGTGCCGCAGCCTTGGCGGCACGTGATGCGATGATTTCACAAACGATGGCGTCGATGGATGGCATGAAACGAAAACGAGGTCTGAAAAAGATAAGCCGCGAAGCGACCAAACTTCGCGGCTCTTTGACCTTACGGACTCTTAACCTAACCCAACGGCGCTAAGCGCCGTTGGGAATTGAAAAACAAAACGAACGCCTCAGGCGGCCGCTTTGGAAACCCGACGACGGCGCGTCAAAGCACCAACAAGCACGAGGCCGCCAGCAAGCGCCGCATAAGAGGACGGCTCGGGAACGGCGGACACCGCAAAGCCTGCATCAAGACGGATATTGTCGACAGAAACGTGGTCCGCATTGCTCGTAATCGTGATGTTGAACGACTCCGATGCATCAATATCTAGCCCAGTCCAAGTCCATTGATAGATGTTAAAATCGAGATTTGGACCTTCGTTGGAGTTAGTCACCAGCGATCGCACACCAGCCTGGCCTTCGATTGTGCTTACAGTGAAAAAATCTGCCCAGTCACCGCTGCTAGGGGTGGTGTGCTTTATCTGCAGCGAGAACACGCTGAAATCCTGAACCGCGGTAACACCAAGCGTGAGGTTAAAGGCATTAGGAGTGGGACCACTGCCGGAGTAGATTCGCAGACCTCCACCAGCAGCCGAGCCACCGTTCATGGTTGCCGAAAAGGTCGCCGTAATAACATCGGCATCCGTCTCCGCGGTGGACGAGAAGGTATACGGACTCGCCGAACCGCTTCTCGTGAACGTCTCAAAAAACGCATAGCCGACGCCCGTAGTGGTCGTGGTCCCAAGCGGAGTTTGATTTACGCCATCGGTTGTGGCACGAGTCGCGGAAGAGAAGCCCGCAAGAATAAGTGCGGCGATCGCCGCGCGTGAGAAGAAGGATGTTTTCATAATTTTATTGGGAAAGTGGAATGACGATATGCGCTCAGGCGGCTGCACGTTTGCCGCGGCGCATGCAGGCTCCGGCAAGAATGAGCGCACCGGCGATTGCCGCATAAGCGGATGGTTCAGGAATCGCGCTGCTCGCGAATGTATCGCCGAGTGCAATCTGAACGCCGGTCACAGATGTGTGAACTGGCACGTCGGTAACGATACTCACGCCCGTAATCGTGCCAGCGATACTGGAGAGATCCCATTGCCAGGCGTAATCATAGAAGGCCACCTCCATACCGACGGCCTCTACAAACACAGTGACCGGACCGGAAAGCACTGATGCAAATGTTGCGTTCACCTGCCCACTGCCGCCTCCAGAAAGCGTGTAGGATAAGACAGGTCCTTTCACCGTCGTGGGACTGGTCTGGTCGAACGACAAATACGTCTCGAAGGAATAGTCGGGGTTCCACCCACCACTGTATTGCAGGATTACGTTAGCTACATCGAATACGGCCGTGGTTGCGGCCGTAAATGAGTAGTGACCCGTGTATGAGTAGAAGCCCATGCCCGACTTACCACCGGGAGTTTCAACAGCAATAGATCCGCTGCCTGTGGACGGGGCCAGAGCCACGCTGGTGGAGCTTAGATTCGTCCACTCGACCACGGAAGAATTGCCTGGCAAAACGAAGTCCTGCAGCAGCGATGCATTCGCCCGCACAGAGAGCGCGGTAGCCATCGCCACCGCGGCGACAGCCGCAAAACGGAGTAAAGTGAGTGTTTTTCGGTTCATAAAAATGTGAGCTGCTCAGGGCATTTGAGCCGGCATGTAGTTGGCGTTGTCCGCACGGAATGCTTCGTCGGACCAACGGCGCATATCTCGCAATTCAGCAGACGTGTGCGTCTGGACATGACCGTCCAAATAAGCAGCTACCGCCTGACCGTTATGACGGAATGCAACGTAACCGTAGGCGGCGTCTTGAGCATTTTGCTCAGGGAGTTTAGTCAGGTTCGCCGCAGGCCATCCGTAAACCGGAGCCGAAACCCGCCAAAATCCTGATCTCTCGTCCAAGGTTCGGTCGTGCGCCGAAAGGAAAGCAATCAGCTTCGAAGGAGCTGCAGCTTGTGAGATGCGCCGGATTGGGGCGTCCATCATCATCGCCCCACTTCCGCCAACAAACTGCCCATTCATGCCAAACGAGGTGCTGCGAATCAGGGCATAGTCACGCATCGCGCCCGGCGACTGTGTCATCAGTTGATCGTAATACTCCCCCTGCGTATCCAAGTAGAGAATACCCTTGAATCGGTCGCCGAGATAAGGACGCAAACGGTGCGGCCAGGCT
>JBEVND010000057.1:0-4356 GCA_040508285.1 Rariglobus sp.
GCGATGGCACCATGCGGATCGACGATGCCCTCAATGCCACGGGCACCGTCTACATCACCCTGCCTCCATCAAGAGCTACGGGCGGACAGGTCGTCGTGAGCTTCCACGGCCGGCAGGAAACGTTTGCCGCTCTCAACGCTTCCGACCGCGTGATCCCCAGCGGTGACCGCGTGCGCGTCACGCAGATCATCGACCCGCGCACGGTGCTCGTTGAACCGCTTTGATTCACCGCCACGTGCCATCAGCACACGTGCGGTGGGGCCGTCAATGTCGGCACTAGCGCGGTGTGATCGCCCTTTAATTTTTTCTTTCCAGTCCAACTCCAACGTTTCGTTTCCTCATGATTGAAATCATCGCCATCTCCCTCGCCGTCGTCTTCGTGATGATCGTCGGCGTCACGCTCCTCTCGCGGTATCGCATGTGCCCACCCGACAAGATCCTCGTGGTCTACGGTAAGGTTTCCAGCGGCCTGTCATCCAAGTGCTACCACGGCGGCGCGACGTTCGTCATGCCCGTGTTGCAGAGCTACCAATATCTCGACCTTACCCCGATCAACATCGAGATCGAGCTCCGCGGCGCGCTTTCCAGCCAGAACATCCGTATCGATGCGCCCGCGTCGTTCACCATCGGTATCTCGACCGAGCCTGACGTGATGCAGAACGCCGCCACGCGACTGCTCGGCCGCACGCTCGACGAAGTAAAGCAACTCGCCGCCGAAATCATCATGGGCCAGATGCGCGTCGTCTTCGCCTCGATGACGATCGAAGAAATCAACAACGACCGTGAAAAGCTCATCGCCGCGATCACCAAGGGTGTAGAAGTCGAGCTTCACAAAGTCGGTCTTCGCATGATCAACGGCAATATCCGCGACATCAAAGATCAGTCTGGCTACATCGACGCGCTGGGTAAGGAATCCGCCGCTCGCGCCATCAACGACGCCCACATCAAAGTCGCGCAGGAAAACCAGCGCGGTTCCATCGGTAAGGCCGAGGCCGAACGCGAGCAGGCGATCCGCGTCGCCAGCGCGCAAGCCGAAGCCCGTCGCGGTCAAAACACCGCCCAGGCCATCATCGCCAAGTCCGACGCCGATCTCGCCTTCGAACAGGCCGAGGCGTCCCGTCGCACCGAGGCCGCGCAAAAAGTCGCCGAGGCCCGTGTATTGCAGGAAGGATACAAGGCCCAACAGGAAGCCGAGCTCGCCCGTGCCGCCCGCGACAAGGCCGCACAACAGGCGGACCAGATCGTGAAGGCCGAAATCGACAAAGAACGCCTGCGCATCGATTCCGAGGCCAAGGCCGCGCAGTCGAAGATTCTTCAGGAAGGTCAATCGGCCGCCTACATCATCCAGAAGGATGCCGAGGCGGAAGGTGTGCGTCGCGTCGCCGAAGGTGAAGCCGCCGGTATCCGCGCCCGCTTGAACGCGGAAGCGAGCGGTATCCAAGCCAAACTTACGGCTGAAGCCGAAGGCACGCGCGCATTGCTCGATGCGAAGTCGCAAGGCTTCGAGAAGCTGCTCCGCGTTGCCAGCGACACCACGGGCGCCACGCAGCTCCTCATCGCCGAAAACATCGTGCGCATTGCCGAAATTCAGGCGGGCGCGATCAAGGGCCTCACCTTCGAAAAGGTCATCGTCATGGGTGGCGGCAACGGCGGCGGCGCAAGCAATGGTCCCGGCCAGTTTGTGCAGGATCTCTACAAGGGCGTGCTGCCGATCAACGAACTCGCCAAGAGCGTTGGGCTCAACTTGCCGGCGTTTCTCGGCACCGAGGCGCCTGCGCCCGTGGTCGCCAAGCCGTCCGGAGACGGATCGTCCGACAAAGCCTAATCGAATCAACCGTTAGCGACTTCGGTTCTGGCCCGCAGCGATTTCCTCGAAGGGAACCGGCTGCGGGCTTTTTGTTTCCCGAAACGATGGGAACGTAGTCGGCGTAACGCGCAGGAAGTCACCGTTGGTCGATAATCGGAAATGCGAGCAACGCCCTCGGTTTTGCTTCCAGCAGGATCCGGTTTGCCGCGGCCAAAACGGTTTGGCTCTCCCGCCGCGTTTGGATGGTTGCGGAAACGCTGAGTGCTTTCGTATCTCAAGGACCGACCGGCTCAATGATTACGTAGGCCTGTGAAATTCATTAAACGGCGATATAAGTATTTTGACGAGCCCAGTGATAGCCGATGGCGACGAGGATGCAGAGAAGCAACGCGCCGGTGGCGCCCGCACCCCAAAGGTGGTTGAGGTTTCGCACGTCTGAAACCTCCGGTCGCCGGGATAAATAATAGACCTGAACCGAATCCTTGTTCGGAGCGCTGAGAAAAGCGCTCGGGTATTGAGTTCTGCCTGTGTGCATCTGGCCGGATTTATCCACGAACGTGTAGTGCGTGTAAGGCACGCTGCGCTTCATTGAAACGCGCTTCCATTCCACGCGTGTCACCGTGCCGATGGTCGTTTCACCGAGCAGGCTCAGCTTGAAAGCGTGAAAAAGTTGCGGGCCGGTGAAGAGGGCCAGGCTAGTCACCCCGAGCGCCCAAAAAACGAAAGCGACGCCAAGCGGAGACTGGTGAAAACGAATCCGCATGACTGCGGCGGTTATTGCACGCCGCCCTGATGCGCTTCGGGGTTCTTCAGCTGGTCTTTCCAGCTTAGAATTTTGGCCTGTGCGCCGTATTTCTCGGCAATGGCCTTGTCGCCCTTCTCCATCCAGATGCGGGAAAGCGTGGTGTTAATAAACAGGTCGTCGTTGCGCAGGGCGTAGGCTTTCTCGCCGGCGTGCAGAGCATCGTCGAAGCGGCGCAGGCTGAAATAAATCTCGGCCAATGCGTGCCAGGCTTCGACCGACTGCGGCACGGTTTCGGTCGCACGGTTGAGTTTGGCGAGGGCAGCGTCGGTGTCGCCCATCGTGTAATCAAACGTGGCGTCTTCGATCAGCGTCTGCAGTTCAGCTTCGGTCATGGGAACACAGAGGCCACAGCGAGGGAAAAGGGCCACAAAAAAGCCGGCCTCCGTAAAGGAGGTCGGCTGAGAAGTAACGGATGGGCTGCGAAATGCGCTTAGGCTTTCGGGGCGCTGCCGACGATAGCGAGGGTGAGTTTGATCTCGTTGGAGACCTTGTCCTCGTTCTGGCCGGGTTTGATGCCGTAGTCGCCGCGATTGATCGTGAACTCGCCGCGCACGACGAGGAGGTCGCCCTTGTTGCCGGGCTTGGTGCGCTTTTCGAGGGCGTCGCGGAGGTAGGTGAAGGTCACGGGAACGGTGACTTCCTTGGTCACGCCTTTAAGGGTGAATTTGCCGGTGGCATCGGCGGTGACGGTGCTCTTTGACGTGTCGAAGCCGATCGCGGAACCTTTCACGTTGGCGAGTTTGGTCAGCTCGAAGGTGATTTCCGGATGTCTCTTGGCGTCGATCCAGCCGTCGCTGAGCAGATGCTCGGTCATGGTGGAGTTCGAGACCTTGAGCGAATCGGCGGAGACGATGATTTTGCCCGTGGTGGCGGCCGGTGCTTCGGAATCGTAGCTCACGGTGCCGGTGACGCCGCTGGCAGTGCCGGCGATCGGCTCGAGCAAGGAGTCGAGGTGGAACTGCACGGCGTTGACGCCCTTGGGATCTTTGAAATCGAAGGATTGCGGAGCGGCCGAGAGCGCGGCGACGAGGCTGAGCGACGCAAGGATGAGGCTGGATTTTTTCATGGTGGGTGAGAAGGAGAGGCCGCTTAGCGCGCCTTGCGCCACGGGATGAACGTGATGGCGAACAGCGCCACGCAGAAGAAAAACGCGAGGGTCAGAAGTTCCACGCCTGGCTGGAAATAATCCTGAAAGGTGGGGTATTCGATGCCGGTGATTTCGTCTTTTTGGAGGACGGTGATCTTGTCCTTGGTCCAGCCTTTGTTGAAACCGGCCGCTCCCCAATAGGCGAAAGCGAAGAGGGCGATGATGCCGGACAGCATGCGAAAGAGGATTCGCCACGCGGGCACGCCCGATGGTTGAGGTTGGGCTGCGGAAGGCGCTGGCTGGGACGTCATGACTGGCATGACGCAATGCGTTGCTCGTGAAAGCGCAAGCAGCGGATGGATTTAGATCGATCAGCCAACGTCGCGTGAAGAACGAGCGTTGATTTTAGAGAATCAGCATCGCGTCCCCGTAGCTGAAGAAACGGTATTCCCGGGCGATGGCCTCGGCGTAGAGTTCCTTCAGCCATGTGATGCCATCGGTGGAGCCGGGCGTGAGAAACGCCGACACGAGGCAAAGCAGCGTTGAACGCGGTTGGTGGAAATTGGTGATCAACGCGTCGACCCCGCGGAACGTCCTTGGCGGATAAATGAAAATCCCCGCCTCGGCGAAATGCGGGTGATCGAGCGGTGCGTCGTG
>JBEVND010000069.1:0-6620 GCA_040508285.1 Rariglobus sp.
CGGCACCGCCGCCGACGATCGTGGCCGGACCTTCGATGTGGAGAACGGGAACGCCGGTCTGGAAGCGCCACGACTTGGTCTCGTAAACGATGTTGAGCAAGCCGACGTAAACCTCGGTGTCTTCAGTCAGGCCGTAATCGCCGCGGCTGTAATTCGCGCTGGCATCGATGCGCCACGGGTTGACCGCAGGGGCGGGCACGGTGACGTCGGGTTCACGCGTGGCGTCTTGAGCGGAGACGAGCGAAGGCAACGCAGACAACAGAAGGGCGGTGCCGAGGAGCGGAAGGCGGTTTTTCATGGGCTGGAAAAATGAGGCGATGTTGGAAAATGAAGCGGTGAAAGTGGACGGGATACGGGCCAAGTGCGGACGAATGAACCGAGTTTGGAAGGGCGAGGGCGGGACGCGGCAAAAGCCGGACTCTGTATGAGTCCGGCTTTTGATTATGCGGAGGCCGATGATGTGGAATTCGAGGTCTTCGAGTTCAAACTTCAGCGGTCCGAAGCGCGGTCCGCAGATCAGCGCGTGCTGCTGACGCTGGCGGAACCGGAGCTCGAGGCAGCGGAGTTGCCGACTTCGATTTCGGCAGTGGCGCGAGCGTAAGCCTCGAAGTCTTCGGCGAGGCGTTCGCGGGCTTTGTCCCAGCGGGACTCGGCGGCATCGCGGGCTTTCTCGAGGGAAGACTTCACGCGATCGTGGGCCTTCTCGGCACGCTTGAGAGCGGCGCGGGATTGTTCACGGGCTTCGGAGTTGAGGCGGCTGGCGACATTGGCGGTCGCTTCCTTGGTCTGCGAGATGCGCTGGTCGAGGGCGCTCACGAGTTGATCGCGGCCTTGGAAGGCGGTCGAACGGATGTCGCGGACAACCTGCGTGGTGTTGAGCGAACCGGCGAGCGTCTGGCTGGTGCCGGCGGCGAGGCCGCGGCCGTTGACGTCAGCACCGGCGGTGAGGGAATTGGTGAGTTCGCCGCTGGCGGTGATACCGTCGCGGAGAGGACGGTTGGCATCGAGCGAACCGTTGGCCGAGGTGGCGCTGTTCACGGCGGCGCTGGTGTTGGCCGTGGTGTTGGCGACATTCTGCGTGGCGTTGTTCACGGCACCCGTGGCGGCGTTGGTGGCGTTGCGGCCGGCTTGGGTCGCGCCGTTAACGGCTTGGTTGGTCGCGTTGGTGGCGGCCTGAGTGGCGTTGTTCACGCCGGCCTGAGCGTTGGCAGCGGCGGTGTTGGCGGCCGTGGTCGCGTTGGTCGTCGCGTTCTGGACGGCGTTGGTGGCGTTGTTGACCGTGGCGTTTACTTGGGCGCCGGCATCGACGTTGGCGAAGGACACGCCGGCGAAAAGCGCGGCAGCCGTGGTGGTGAGGAGGAGCTTGGTCGTCTTGTTCATGGTAATTTTTTGTGGGAGGGGAAGCGCCGCACGGGATGCACAACGCTCGGGTTTGGATACGCCGGGTATATTCCATTAATTGTGCCATGCGTCGTGGGGCGACGGACCCACGCGTCCATGTTGTTGGATTAAAATAATCTATAAAAATCATCCAAACTAAGGTTGGCCGCCTAAGATTACCGCGGGTTGTTGCAGGATGCAGTGGCGTGAGAAGGCGGGTTCGCAATTTGCGCGGGGAATGAAGATTTGCCCGGCACACGGGACGGGGCAGGGTGTCACGATTGTCCTCCCTCATGAAGTTTCACGCGTGTCTGGTTTTTCTAGTGTTGTCTGGTCTGATGCTCTCGCCGTTGCGCGCGCAGGAGAAACCCGTGCCCGAGAAGGCGGGCGAAGCGCTCAAGGTGCTCGTTGAGCGTCAGCGTGCGTTGCTGGCGTCGGCGGCCTCAAAGACCTCGCAGGCCGAGGTCGAAGATCTGCGCACGCAGTTTCAAGAACTGGTCTTCAGCTATGATGATTACGTGAAAAAATACCCTGACGTGGCGGCGGGGTATGTGAGCTATGCGTTGCTGCTCAGCCAGCCGGTGATCGATGAACGGAAACGCGCGGCGGCGCTTTTACTGCGCGCCAACAAACTCGACCCGAACCTGCCGCTGGTGAAAAACCAGTTGGGCAACTTCCTCGCCGAGGACGGCAAGCCGCTCGACGCGCTTAACTACTACCTCGCGGCCGTGAAACTCGCGCCGCAGGAGCCGCTTTATCACTATCAAATCGGTTCGTTGCTCAACGAAGCGCGCGATGATTTTTTGAAGAACGGTGCATGGACGCGCGCCACGCTCGACGAGGCGATGCAAGAGGCGTTTGAGCGGGCGAGTTCACTCGCGCCGGGCAATGTGGGCTACGCGTATCGTTTTGGTGAATCGTTCTACGATCTGGAGCGGCCAGAATGGTCGGCGGCCCTGGCGTTCTGGCGCGCCTTTGAGGAAAAAGTCACGAGCCCGCTGGAAAAGGAAACCATCCGGCTGCATCAGGCCAACGTGCTGATACACCAGCAAAAATTTGCCGAGGCGCGGGAGGTGCTCGCCACGGTCAAAGAAGCGACGTTGCAGGGGCAGAAGCAAAAGCTGGTTGCGCAGCTCGCCGCGCAGTCTGCAAAGTAACCGGCAATGGACACTGGCATCGGTCTCGCGGAGCTGCGCGAGGGACTCATCTTCTACATCTTTCTCGTCGCCTGCGTTAGCATTCACGAATGGGCGCACGCGTTCACGGCTGACAAGCTCGGGGATCCGACACCGCGTTCTCAAGGACGCGTTACGCTGAACCCGATCGCGCACATGGACCTGATTGGCACGGTGATCCTGCCTTTGCTGTGTATCTTTGTGCTACCCGGAAGTTTTTTCTTCGGCTGGGGCAAGCCGGTGATGGTGAATACCTCTTATTTCCGCCATCGCGTGCGCGACGACATTCTCACGACGCTTGCCGGCCCTGGGTCAAATCTGGTGCTGGCCTTGCTGACAGCGATCATCGGCGGGCTTGCATGCCGGTTCTTTGACACCTCGCTGGTCTATTTGGTGGTGTCGTTTATATCCCTCAACGTGCTGCTAGCGGTTTTTAACATGATTCCTCTGCCGCCGCTCGATGGCAGCCGTGTTATGCGCCACGTCGTCGGTATGAGCGAAGAAACGTTTATCAATCTCTCTCGCTGGAGCTTCCTGATTCTAATTGTTGCAATTAACATACAGCCGGTGCGTGCGGTTTTATATACGGCCATGGCTATCGTGGAGACGCCGTTTCTTTTGCTGTTCAAGGCGATTGCCGGCTGATTGTTTGTCGCACCGCTTTAACGGCGATTTTACAAAATCGTGGCAAAACCCTCCAAAACCCCTGCGAGCAAGCGAGCTGTTGCCGCCAAGAAAAAACCAGTCGCGCCCGTGGCTCCCGTCACGCTTGGCGACTGGCTGAAGCACGCAGTCGGCCGTTACAAATCGTCCAAGGTGGCCCTCGGCCAAGTCGCGACCAACTCGCACGACGAAGCGCTTTACCTTTTGCTGCGCACGCTCGCATTGCCGCTCGATAGCGATCCGTCGGTGTTGGACCGCAAGCTCACCGAGGCCGAGGTCATGGCGGTGGAAAGCATGTTGGACCGTCGTCTGGTGCAACGCATCCCCGCGGCGTATCTCACGCGCGAGGCGTTCCTCGGCGAATATCGTTTTTACGTCGATGAGCGCGTGATCATCCCGCGCAGCTATTTCCTCGAAATCATCCCGCAGCAACTCGACGCCTGGTTGCCGTCGCCGGCCAAAGTAAAACGCGTCGTCGACGTGTGCACCGGCTCCGGCTGCATCGCGATCCTGCTCGCGCATCATTTCCCGAAGGCGCAAATCGACGCGATCGACCTGTCGCCCGATGCGCTCGATGTGGCGCGGCTCAACGTCAAAAACCACAAGCTCACCCGCCGCGTAAAACTCCACGAGAGCGACGTGTTCGATGCGGTGCCGAAGGTGAAATACGACGTCATCATCAGCAACCCGCCCTACGAACCGACGGCGCATTGCGACAAGTTGCCCGAGGAGTTCCACCGCGAGCCGCGCATGGCGCTCGACGGCGGCGAAGACGGTCTGGACATCATTCGCAAACTCCTCCGCCAGGCCCGCACGCGGTTGCAGCCGCATGGCGTGGTCTTGATCGAAGTCGGCGGCTTGCAGCGCGCGATGGACAAGGAATTCCCCGAGCTCGACCTGTATTGGATGCACACAGCCGATGGCTGTAACTGCGTGTGTTTGATCCAGGCTGGGCGTCTACGGGCGTGGAAGGGCTGAGACTTCAGCCGTTCCCTTGAAACGGTGTCCGCCAGTCGCACCGGAAGCGCCGGAGCGGTAGCGCGGGTAATTGGTCCGCGAGTTCGCGCCGCGCGGCCACCGTGTATCCGATCATGAATTCGGGCCGCTGTTGCGCGGCATGAACCGTTCGAGTGTCTCGGCGAGTTCCCGGGTGCGCACAGGTTTGCCGAGCACCACGGCGGCGCCGGCAGTCAGCCAGCGCACGTGGGATTCCGGTGTGAGGTCGGCGGTGAGCGCCACGATGGGCGTGCGAATGTTGATCGCCTCGCGTGAACCCTGGCGCAGGCGGTAGGCGACTTCCCAGCCGTTCAGGTCCGGCATCTGGCCATCGAGCACGATGATGTCGTAGCGTTGCACGGCGAGGCGCGCGAGGGCAGGGAGGCCACCGTTGACCGTCTCGACCTCGCAGTTGCATTGGGCGAGCTGGGCGGCGCTGACGCGGCGACTGAGGTCGTTGTCGTCGGCGAGCAGCACGTGACAACGCGGCCCGGGCGCGGCGGCGAAGGGCGTGGTCGACGGCTCGGTGCTTTCGGCGAGCGCGGCGGCGAGGCTGCGGCGGCGGAGGGGCACGGCGCGCGTGGATGGACGGCTATCGGGCGAGGAAACCGGCACGACCTTGCGACCGGCGGCCGCCCACGCGAGCGCGGCCGGGCTGTGGTCGGCGGCAGCTTCAACGACCAGCGCTTCGGCCGAGTCGGGCGGGGACGAACCGTCGTGAAGAAACGGTTTTGCACCGAGGCCTTGCAGGCCGTCGACGATGGCGGTGCGCCTCAACGGATCGTCCACGGCGACGGCCACGCGGAGGCCGTTGATTCGCTTTGAAAGTCGCGTGACGGCCGGACTCGTGGCGCTGTCGTCAACGATGGGCAGCTCGAGGGTAAACACGGTGCCTTCGCCGAGTTTGCTGCGCACGCTGACGGTTCCCTTCATCGCCTCTGCGATGCGGCGGGTGATGGCGAGACCGAGCCCGGTGCCTTCGATACGACGGGCAAGCTCGGGGTCGCCTCGGTTAAACGGATCGAACAACCCAGGAAGGTGTTCCTCGGCGATGCCGCGGCCGGTATCGGCGATTTCGATACGCAGGCGGTTTTCGTCGCGGCTGGCGCGCAGGACGATCTCGCCGTGGTCGGTGAATTTCACGGCGTTGCCGACGAGATTGAACAGCGTCTGGCGCAGGCGTTCGGGGTCTCCGCGCAGGCCGCCGGGAAGGTTCGGGTCCACCGAGTAGACGAAACGAAGGCCCTTGCGTAGCGCGGAAGGCGCGAGGAGATCGGCGATCTGGTCCAGCACGTCGTCGAGTTGGAATGGCTCGTGGGCGAGATCGATGCGGCCGGCTTCGATGCGACTCAGGTCGAGCAGGTCGTTGATGAGGCGGAGCAGTGCATCGCCGGCGTCGCCGATGGTGGACACCTCGTTGAGTTGGGCGGAGGTGAGCGCACTGGAACGCAGCACCTCGGTCATGCCGAGAATCGCGTGGAGTGGAGTGCGGAGATCGTGGCTGACCTGGGCGAGGAACGTGCTTTTGGCCGAGCTGGCCGCCATCGCTTCCTTGGCCAGCGAATCGGCGCGGGCGAGGGTGAGCTCGAGTTCTTGTTTGGCCTGAAGGAGCGCGAGCTCGGCGCGCTTTTGCTCGGTGATGTCGCGCAACAGGATCAACCGTCCGCGCAGCCGTCCGTCGCTTTCGTCGAGAGAACTCGACTCGATGGTCCACCAGTCTTCGCCGAGCGAAAACGTGTGTGGACCGACGCGGTCCTTGCTTTCGACGACGGCGGCGGCGAGTTCAGGAAGATTGGCCAGACTGGCGATCACCGGCTGGCCGATGTGGCGATCGATGGGACCGAAGCGGGTGAGGGCGGCGGCGTTGGCGCGCACGAGACGGCCCGAGCGGTCGGTGACGATCACCGGATCGGGGATGTGCGTGAACAACGTCGTGGCGGCCACCGGAACCAGCTCGAAGAGGCGCACGCGCAACACGGCCCAGGATAACAACACGCCGGTCACCGCGAAGCCGACCGGGGTGTGGTCGAGCTCGGGCAGCGGACCAATGCGCATCACGTAAATGATGCTGGTGAACCATGGCGCGAGGGTCGCGAGGATGACGATCCAGGCCTGCTGCCGGAAAACATTGCCAAGGCTGATCGAGTGCGCGGCGAGCATGGCCGAACTCGCGAACATAAACCCGTAGCAATACACGACCGTTATCCAGAACATCGGTCCGCGTTCGTAGAGAGCGAAGACGAGATCGCCGCGTTGCACGGGCGTGATCACCGGCCAGTGCTGGCCGTGCCAGCTGTTGGTGGCCGCCGAGAGCAGCACGATCAACCCGGCGCCGAAGAGCGCGACGGAAACGAGGCGGGGCGGGGAAACGCCGCGGGTGCGTGCGTAGGAAAAGTGAAACAAGCC
>JBEVND010000119.1:0-3734 GCA_040508285.1 Rariglobus sp.
CGAAGAAAGGAATACGCCTTTTTTTCGTAACGTGAATCTTCCTTGCAAATGAGGGTAACGATCTCGTTAAAATCCAAATCCGACATGATGGTGAGCGATTGTGCATAGCCCCCTCTCCTTCGCAACCTGCAACACGTAGACCTACCCAAAACACGGCAAAAACGCATTTGTAAATAAATCGTAAAATAGGTGGTTCTTTTTACATTACGACTTTCAATTGTGTAACAATAGAGTGAACTAGCTAGAACCTCCTATGATCTCAACCACTCAAACTAACCATCCGTTGACCAATTATTCGGCCTCCACCCAATCTGTGAGCGGTGCTTTGGAGCAAGCTTGCAGCCGCCTCAAGGCCGCTGGCCTTCGCATCACGCAGCCGCGTATCGCGATTCTCAACGCCCTCATCAACCGCAGCCAGCCTGCGACCATCGAGCAGATCCACCTCGATCTCAAAGACAGCTCCTGCGACCTCGTCACCGTTTATCGCTGTCTCGCTGCATTTGAGGAGCTGAACCTCGTTCGTCGCTGCTTCTTCCACAATGGCACCAGCCTCTACCAGATCCAGCTGAGCGACGAACCCGTTTACCACGTCGTCAGCAAGGAAGGCCAAATCATCGATACCATCTCGACCGAACTCGCCGTCGAGCTCAGCACCGTCCTTGCGAAGATCGAAGCCGATCTCAAGAGCCGCGGCCTGACCGATATCTCGAACATGGCCGCGTTCTTCGCCGCCTCACGCCAGACTGCAGCCGTCGCCGCCAAGGCCTGATTTAGTCTGACCTCAGTGTTTCGACACACAAAACCACCGCCGTTCTGGCGGTGGTTTTTTTATGTCCACGCTCTTATTGCCACGTAGGTCGAGCGCTCGCGTGGCGTCGTGACCACGGCGACATGCTGCCGATGATCACACCGATATTTTACCCGCGCGCAGCGGAGAAGTGGCGACCGGCCTTCTTCCAATCCACCACATTCCAGAATGCCGTCACGTAGTCCGCACGACGGTTTTGATACTTCAGATAGTAGGCGTGCTCCCAGACATCGAGACCGATGATCGGGGTCGCACCTTCCATGAGCGGAGAGTCCTGATTGGCGCTCGAACGAATGACGAGTTTGCCACCGTCGAGCACCAACCACGCCCAGCCGCTGCCAAAACGCTTGGCTGCCGCATCGGCAAACTGGGTTTTAAACGCATCAAATGAACCGAAGGTTTCGTTGATCGCATCTTCCAATTTGCCGTCAGGCTTGCCACCACCGCGCGGGCTCAGGATTTCCCAGAAGAACGCATGGTTAAGGTGCCCGCCTACATTGTTGCGGACCGTGGTGCGCAGCGGCTCAGGCACTCTATCCAGACGAGCGACGAGGGCCTCACCGCTCAACGCCAGCAGCTCGGGATGCGACTCCAGCGCCTTGTTGGCATTGGTGATATAGGCTTGATGATGCTTCGTGTGATGAATCTCCATCGTCTTCGCGTCGAAGTGCGGCTCGAGCGCGTCGTAGGCATAGGCCAGCTTGGGTAATGCGAAGGGCTGCGTCGTGTTCCCCGCACCGCGAGCCGCCCGCTCGTCATCTGCCGCAAACGCGCGTCCTGCGCCCGACAGACCCATTCCCAGCAAAGCGGCACCCGCCGCGAACGTTTTCAAAGCATTGCGACGCGAGATCGCGAAACTATACGAAGGATTCGATGGATTCATAAGAAAGAAGGAAGCACACCTGACCGCGAAAAGAGCTCAAGGTTCATACCGATAACCCACGGCGTGCACCGTATGGATTACCGACTGCTCACACACAGGATCGTCGATTTTTTTGCGTAATTGCGCCACGTGTTGATCCAACGTCCGCGTCGTTCCGAAATAATCCACACCCCAGACCGAGTTGAGCAGCGCGTCACGGGTGAGCACTTCACCCGCGTGCGCTGCAAACACCTCGGCCAGCTTCAGCTCTCGTCCTGTTAACGACGACGTGACTCCGCCTCGTGCCACCGTGAATTTCCTCCGGTCGATCTCGGCTGCGCCCAGCAGAAAAACAGGCGGCAATGCCTCGACCGCCTCGCCTTTTGTGGTCGAGCGTGATCGTCGCAACAGTGCCTCCACCCGTGCTAGCAGCTCCTGAACGCCAAACGGCTTCGTGACGTAGTCGTCCGCTCCCAGTTTTAACCCGACGACTTTGTCGATTTCCTCACCTTTCGCCGTAAGGAAGAGCACCGGCACGCGCGAGCCGCTTGCACGCAGTTCGCGACACACGTCGTAGCCGCTGGCCTTCGGCATCATCACATCGAGGATCACCAGATCGAATTTCTCCTGCGGAAACAGCTTCAATGCCTGCGCACCATCGCTCGCCGTGACGACGGAATAGCCCTCGCTTTCCAACGTGGCGACCAGGCCGAGCCGAATATTGGCGTCGTCTTCAGCGATGAGGATTTTAGCTTTCATGGTAATTCTAGAATAAATTCGGCTCCCCCGCCCGCCCTGGCTACGCAACGAAGCTCACCGCCCAGTCCGCGCGCGAGTTGGCGGGCGATGCTCAACCCGAGGCCTGCGCCGCCTTAGTCCGCGGTCAACGCGTCATCCACGCGGTGAAACTTCTCGAAGATCAACAGGCGTTGGTTGGCCGGCACGCCCCGCCCTCGGTCCAACACGCGCAGCTCGACTCCGCCCTTCGGACGCTTTACCAACTCCACCGTCACCTCGCCGCCGTCCGTCGCATATTTGCAGGCGTTGTCGACGAGGTTGATAAGAATCTGCCCCACCGCATCACGATCGGTTTTTAATCGGAGCGGCGAATCAGGAAATACTTTGTTCAAGACCAATCCCGCCTCGGTGACCCGTGGCGCGATCGCGCTCAGGACTTCGTCCAGTTCGGCGGTCAACTCAACATCCACGAGGTCAAAGCGCTTCTTCCCCTGCTCCAGCCGGCTGAAATCGAGCACGTTGTTCACGAGGCGCGCGAGCCGCTGCGTTTCGTTGCCGATGGTGCGCAGGTAATCCGCCCGCTTTTCCGCCTCGGGCACGCGACCCTGCTCCATTAACTCCGCGTAAAGCCGGATCGTGGTCAGCGGGGTTTTAAACTCGTGCGAAACATTGGCCACAAACGACGTCTTCTGAGCCGCCTCCGCTTCGCTGCGTTTCGCCTGCTGCATCAGCAAGGTGCCTCCCGCCAGGATCGCCACAACGAGCACGCCCGAAAGCACCATGCTCAATGCAAACAAAGTCCCGCTCGACATCCCGTCCACATCCGTCGCCAGGAATCCCGCCACTTCCCAGCCTGGCAATACCGCATCGGAGACAGGGACCGTGATAAGCGGTGCACGCGAAGAGACCGTGCGATCGAGAGAGGACAGCAGTTTCTGCTGATACACTGCACCGCCTTTCTCGCGCAGTTCGTAAACCTCGCCCGTTTCCCGTCCTTCGGGGAGAACCTGTCCCAAACTCGCGACGATCTGCGCCAGCTGTAGTTCAACGCCCACTACACCGCCACCTGCCAGTTCCCGCCAACCAATCACCCGCAGCTTTCCTTCGTCTCGCCAAGGTAACCAGCCGGTGCGTGCGACCGGACGCTTCGCCCCGCCTTTGATCTTGGAGGTCTCCTGCAAGTTATACCTCAACACATTTACTTGCGACGAATTGGATACCTCGACCTGTCGCAGCTGCTCCTTGGCTGCAAACGCGTCCGCCTGCGTCGCGCCCGAATCAAGCCAAGGCGCCTCGTTTTTCACCAAACGCTCCAGCCACTGTCGA
>JBEVND010000169.1:0-3199 GCA_040508285.1 Rariglobus sp.
AGCGGCCCGGTATGTGGAAGCCGGCGCTCATAGTGTAATACCACTGCATGCCGAGCGCGGGCGTGTGCGCGTCGGCGCGGATCCAGTCGATCTCGAAGGTCTGGTTGGCGGCGGAGGTCGGATCGAAACGGAGCGAGGTGATGGTTTTACCCGCCCAATTTGCCGATGTGGAAAGCTGGAACGTGAGGGTCTGCCACTGGCCGGCACCGGTGTAGTTGACGGTCAGGGAACGACCGCCGCCGTAGCCGCCGTCCTCGTTGGCCCAGAAAAGCACGGCGCCGACGTTGGAGGTGGCTTTAAGACGAATCTGGATGGTGGGGACGTCGTTGCCGTGGAAAGCGGGGAGGCCGGAGGTGACAATACTGGCGTCTCCTTGGCCGACGCCGTGGTAAACGCCGTTGGCGACGGTCGGCGAGTCGATGAGATGTGTCGATGTCCAGTAACCGGGCGTGGTGCCGTTGAACTCGGTGTTGGCGAGCGGTGCGGAGGCGGGGAGGTCGGTGCCGCTGTCGTTGTGGGGGCCGCGATAGACCCAGTCGTAGCCCTTGCGGTCTTTGAAGGTGAACTTCTGGTAGAGCGCGGGCGTGTCGGTGAACGGCGTCTCGATGGGGTAGAGATCAATGTCGGGCACGACCTCGGTGTTGCGCGAGGTGCCGACGGGACCGTTCACGGGCAAGGGCAGGCGCGGGAGCGGCATCGGCGAGTTCAAGATCGTGGGCACGATCGTGTCGTAAACGAAGGTGTGGGTCGCGTCCTCACGGAGCACCTGCCATGCGGCCATGGCGGGACGGCGGTCGGTGTCGTCGGTGTATTCGACGAGCACGCGGGGCAACGAGCTGAAGCCGGAGCCGGTGGTGACGTTGAGGTCGTCGCGCAACGCGTAGGCGCGTCCGCTCAGGAGGAGGGCGTGCTCTTCGTTGGGATTGTAGCCGATCTTGGTGGCGTCGTTCTGCGTGTAGATGAAGCCAGAGAGCGGACTGGCGGCGAGGTCGCCGGAGCCTTCGTTGGAGGCGAGGACGATCTTGGGATCGTCGTTGCGATAGGAGACGGTGTAGGTGCCGATCTTCGCGGGCGTATAGATGGCGGGGAAATCGGACGAGGGCGGGGCGATTTTTTTGAACCACCAAACCTTGAGCGTGTTGTGCTCGGCGGCGAGGGTGTTGACGGGGATGATCGCTCCGCGTTCGGCGGCGTCGATGCCGACGGCGAATGGATCTTTGTAGGCGCTGGGTGAATACGCGGTGCCCGCGGCGATGTAGCCGGCGAGGGTGTAGTCGGCGGACGGCGGATCGATGCGGCGGCCGACGTAGGCGGAGCCGGTGAATGCGGCGGCACCGTCGCCCTCGAGGAAGCCGGGGCGGTCGGCGGCCTGCGTCATGAGGCGCACATACCAGACGGCACCGTTGGCTCCGGTGAACTTGAGAAGGGTGCGGTTGAGTTGGTCGCCGCCGAGGCCGACGAGGAGGCGCTGGGAAACGGCGTCGATGGCGGCTTCGTTTTGCGAGAGATCGTCCTGGTAAACCAAGGTCGGGATCTGGCCGCCCTCGAATTTGAGGCCGGTGCCGGTGTCGGCGGAGCTGCCGCCGTTGGCGACGGTGTAGTGGGCGAAATCGGTGACGTTGTCGGGCCAGACTTGCAGGTATTTCTGGAGGTATTTCGGCCACTGGAGTTCTAGGCCGGGGGCGAGTCCGGAGGCAGGGCGGATAGCGGCGTCGAGCGGGTCGAGCCAGTAGAACACAACGCGGTCCTCAATGCTGTTTTCGCGTTCGGCGTAGTAGGCGAGGGTGCCGTCGGGACGTGCGGTGCTGCCGTAGTAAGGCGTCGAGCTGGACGACGTGCTGCTGATGGGACGCGCGATCAGGTTGGCATCGCCGGTTTCAGGGGCTTCGGGATTGGCGACGATCTGCTCGCCGAGGGCGATGATGTGCGTCGTGGGCGTGGCGGCTTGGGTGACTTCGACGATGTCGGCGCCGAGGAATTCGTGGGAACCGTCGTCGAGAAGGGCGCCGAGGTATTCGATGAGGATGCGGCCGGAGACGTTGTAGGCGTGGAGTTCGCCGATGCCGTTGGTTTTTTCGAACCAGAGTGTGCGCGTTTCGGTGGCGGGCTCGGCGTTGGGATCGGCGGGCGGGGAGGAGCCGACGGCGACAAACTCGGTCGCGACGGTGGCGGGGAACACGTTGCTGAAAACGGGATTCACCGTGACGATGCGTCCGCTGGGGATGGTAACCCGTGGGCCGTTGAAAGATTTTTCGGTCCAGTAAAGCGTGCGCACCGCGCTGGTGGTGGCGGCGGAAACGGAGAACGTTTCCTGAACGAGGACGTAGTCGCCGGAGCCGTTGGGGAGGCTGGAGCGCCACCAGAGCTGGACCTGGCCGGGCTGGCAGGCGAAGACGGCTTTGGCGTGCGGGCTGTAGTAGAACGTTTCGTAAACGCCGGTCGCGAGCGCGGGGACGATGATGCCGCCGGTGTTGGCGATGGTGCGTCCGGCGGAATCGGCGAGCGCGTGGCCGGACGGGTTGATGACGACCTCGGACGCGCGGATGGGCTCGGCTCGCCAAAAGCCGGCGGGCGTGGCGACGGCCGCACCGGCGGAGTTGGTGTAGGAAAGCGGCGGCGTGATGCGATCGCCGAGGAAGTAGCGGGGAACGCCGGACGAGAACGTGTGGCCGATGCTGGCTTTTTGGAGAATGATGGCGGCCGAGGACGGATAACGCGTCGTGAGCGTGGCGGAGTTGGAAATCGGGCCGGCGGTGGCGGAGGTTTCGACGACGTTGGAGAACTGCGGGGTGATCGTGGGATCGCCGAGCGGTGTTCCGGTCGGGCCGGTGGGAATGCCGCCGGCGCGGTAGCTGAGATCGTTGGCGACTTGGGATTTGATTTCGCTCTGAGCGGAGAGCGAAGCCGGGGCGGTGGCTGTCAGGGCGACGGCGACGAGCAGGGGCAGGTGCCGGGCGATGAGCCGGAGGGTGCGCGTGGCGATGTGCCCGCGCACGAGATGGGCGCGCGCGAAGAGTGATGCGCTGGTCCTTGGAGGGATCATCGGCCGGGGGAGGGTGGAAGGTTCGCGGGAGCCGGTAAGGAGCTGTTCTAGGGCCTTGAGGCGCGCTTCGAGGCTGGAGATCTGCGCGTCCTTGGTGGCGAGCTCGGTTTCGAGCTTCACGACCTTGCGATGGAGCTCCTGCGTGGCCGAGATGTT
>JBEVND010000204.1:0-5096 GCA_040508285.1 Rariglobus sp.
AACGGACGCAAAGCGAAGGCGAAACATGCCGGAATCGCTAACAACGCCCGCGAGCAAAACAAGCACATTGTTAATGGATTAATTTCCCGCCTTAACAAGACCTCCAATTACTCCAATTGATCAATCAACCAGCCCACAAAAAACCCGTCGCGACACGGCGACGGGTTAGAGTTAAACGGGATGAGGGACGGCTTATTCGCCGTCGTTGCCGATGGCCTCAACCGGGCAGCCTTCGAGGGCTTCCATGCAGAGTGCGACGTCTTCTTCGGTCTCGGGCTGCTTGTGGACGTAGGAGTAACCGCCTTCGTCATGACGGCTGTAAAAAGCCGGCGCGGTTTCGCGGCAGAGATCGCAATCGATGCACTGCTGGTCGACATAGAACTTGCCGGCCACGTTTTGCTCCCACTTGTCTGCTTTATTAGCCATGATTTCGGCAAGAAATCCGAAAGGTCTCCACTGTCAAGCGGCCAAGACCGGCGATCGTTATGAATTTACAGGTTTCGTCTAAGATTCGTGTAAAACGCGCGCCTTAACAGGTGGCGGCTTGTGTTTCCGCGACCCGTTTCCATCTTGGCGGCAGCATGCTTTCTGACCGGCACTATATGCGCGACGACTACGGGCGTCCGTCCTCTTTATCTGTGCTCACTTGGGTGTTATGCATCCTCGGAGCGGTTTTTGTTCTCGAAAACATTTTTGTCCGTTGGATGAGCCCGGACGTGGGCGCCGCGTTCATGAGAGCCCTGCAGCTTTCACCCGACGCTCTACTTGCTGGCAAAGTTTGGACGATCTTCACTTACGGTTTGCTGCATGATCCAGACCGCCTGCTGCACATTCTGGGCAACCTCTTGGGGCTTTTCTTCTTGGGTCGCACGCTCTTGCCGGTGTTGGGCTCACGGCGATTTATCGGCCTTCTCGTTGGGGCGATCATCAGCGGAGGCATCGTCTGGACGGGCGTTAATTGGCAGCAAGGTGGCGTGCTCTTGGGCGCATCGGCCACGGTCTGTGCGCTGCTGGTGGTGTTCGCTCTTTTCCGCCCAAACGAGCCGATAACCTTCCTCTTGTTCTTCATCATCCCGGTGACAATGAAGCCCAAATATATCGCGTGGGGTCTTCTCGCGTTCGATGTATTTGGCCTGCTGTTCTGGGAAATTCCGGGCGGGCGCGGCAGTGGTGTCGCCCACTCTGCTCACCTAGGCGGCATGTTGGCCGGATGGATCTATTTCAGCTTCATTCACCAACGTCCTGAATTTTCACGCGCAGGAAAGCCTGCCATTGAGCTTCCCCGCTGGTTTCGAAAGGCAAAGAAGGCCGAGGTCGCCTCCCCTGCCTACAAGGTGAACCTGACGCCTTCGAACGATGTGCGCGCCGAGATCGATCGCATCCTCGACAAGATTAACAGTGAGGGATTTCAGTCACTCACGGCCGAGGAAAAGAAACGCCTCGATCAAGCCCGCGACCATCTTAGTCGGCGCTAGATTTGATTTTTTCGATTTTTGGCCGGTCATTAACTTTCTTCTTTTGGAAACTTTTCACGTTCGTCCGACTCCAACCCATTTGATGCAACCGCTTCCCCGTTTCGCGCGCCAGACCTTCGCATTGGTTACCCTCGCCGTCTCGACTGTTTTGGCGAATGCGCAATCCGCCCCCGGCACGTTTCAAGCGACATCGATGCTCGATATCGAGGCGCGCACGTTGATCCGTTTGCTCGAGGAAGTTCACTACAATCGTGATGCGGTGAATTCATCCAGCTACGCCGAAGTCATCCCCGACTACATGGCTACGCTCGACGGCCAACATCTGTTCTTCCTTGCGAGCGACAAGGACACCTTCATCCAACGCCATAAGCCTGACTCTCTTTACTGGACTATCACGTCGCTCGGGAAAATCGACCCGGCCTACACGATCTTCGATGTCTACCGTAAACGTGTCACCGATCGCGTGGCATGGATTCAGGAGTCGCTGAAAAAGGACTTCGATTTCAACACCAACGACTCTTATCTGATCGATCGCGCTAAATCGATCTGGCCCGCGTCGACAGCGGAGGCCGATCAACTGTGGGATCAACGCCTACGTTTCGAACTCATCAAGGAACTGCTGAATAAAAAGACGATCGAGGAAGCCAAGAAAGACGTCGGCAAACGCTACGATCGCATGCTCAAAAACATGAGCGACATCGAGAGCTCCGACGTATCGGAAATGTTTCTCAGCAGCATCGCCCGCCTCTATGATCCGCATTCCACGTATTTTTCAGCGGATACCTACGAGGACTTCGGCATCCAGATGCGCCTCCAATTGGTAGGCATCGGAGCTTTGCTCGGGATCGAGGAAGATCAATGCGTGGTTAAGGACGTGATCCCCGGCGGCCCCGCCGATCTCGACAAACAGCTTAAGCCTAACGACAAAATCATCTCCGTCGCCCAAGATGGCGCCGAGCCGGTTGAGATCATCGGCATGA
This sequence comes from Rariglobus sp., assembly GCA_040508285.1. GTDB lineage: Bacteria > Verrucomicrobiota > Verrucomicrobiia > Opitutales > Opitutaceae > Rariglobus. Next base: position 2,456 of record JBEVND010000204.1, read on the forward strand.
AGCTGCGGAAGATCGTAGACATGATCCGCGGCAACAAAGGCACCAAAGTTCGTCTGCTCATCGAGTCGTCCGAGGGTGGCAGCTCCGCTGTTCGCAAGGAGATTATCCTCACGCGCAACGTCGTTAATCTCGATTCCTCGCGTGCTCACGGCGCGATTTTTGAGGTGCCCGACGAAGAGGGGAATATTTCTCCTATCGGCGTGATCACGCTTCCGACCTTTTATGGTCCCGACGTGAGCCGTGATGGCAAAGCCCAGAACAGCGCCACCAAGGATATCGAAGAGCTGATCACCCGCCTCAAAGCCGCCCGCGTTAAGGGTCTCGTGCTTGATCTCCGTCGCAACGGAGGCGGTCTCCTTACCGAAGCCATTTCGCTCACCGGCTTGTTCATCAAAGATGGTCCGGTCGTCCAAGTGCGTTCGTATTCAGGTGAAATCAAAGTCGACGACGACGAGGACGCCTCGGTCGCTTACGACGGCCCGCTCGCGGTGTTGGTTTCCCGCTTCAGCGCCTCGGCTTCGGAGATCGTTGCCGGTGCGCTTCAGAACTACGGACGCGCCGTCATTATCGGCGACAGTTCTACCCACGGCAAAGGCACCGTGCAAACCGTGCTCGAACTACGAAACCTCGTTCCCATGCTTTCGCGTGATGACGTGAAGAGCGGTGCAACCAAGCTCACCGTCCAGAAGTTCTATCTGCCCAACGGCGCATCGACTCAGCTCAAGGGCGTTGTCCCCGATATCATCCTGCCTTCAATCGAGGATTACCTGCCGATTGGTGAGTCCGATCTTCCACACGCGCTCTCGTGGGACTCAATTCCCTCGAGTCGTTTCAACGGAAGCCCGCTCGCTCCTTCGCTGCTCAGCCCGCTGATTTCCGCCAGCACCCAGCGCCAGGAAAAACTCTCCGAGTTCTCTTATCTCCGCCGCAACATCGAGCGCTTCAAAACCCGTCAGGAGCAGAAGGCCATCTCGCTTAATCTCGACGCACGCACGCAGCAGAAACAGAGCGACGAAGCGTTCAAAAAGGAAATGAAAGCCGAGCGTAAACAACTCGCCACCGCGGACTACAAATTCAACGAAGTCTTGCTGGCTCCTCCGCCTCCACCCCGTCCAAAGGTCGATAAAAAAGACGACGACGAAAGCCTCTTCGATGAACTCGATGGTGATGAAAACAAACGTTACGCGCCCGTCGATATTCCGCTTCGCGAGGCCTTGCGCATCGTCAATGACCTCCTCGCCAATCCCGCATTGAGGCAGGCCTCGACTCGTGCCGCCACAGGGGAAAACACGGTGGCGACCATCGCACGGTAATTGTCCTTACGGTCAGGCCGCGTTCCGTGCGCGCCTGACCGTAGGCTCCTCGGTTTCAGTTATCGCGAATCGATCGAGTCATCGACGCCAATAGCCCAAAAACCCGGCTCACGCAGCCGGCTTTTTTGCGAAGACAAATCGGTCGCGCTCGGTGAGATCCTTGCACGATTCGATCGAAACAAAGCCTGCGATGGTGAGCAGCCGCACCAATTCTGCATGCTGAGCGATTCCGGTCTCCAACGCCAACAAACCACCCGGTTTTAAGAACTGGCCCGCGCCGCCGATGATAACGCGCAGGTCGGCGAGCCCTTCGTCGGCCGCAGTGAGAGCCGAAACCGGTTCGTGCGTGCGAACCTCTGGTTCGGCTGCGGCGGTTTCCTCCGCGGTGAGGTAAGGCGGATTTGAAACAATCAGATCGTAGGACTCGCTCGCCTCGATCGCTTCATACCAGTTTGAGCGCAGTAAGCTGACGCGGTCGGTGAGTTCCAGTGTCTTGTTGTTTTCCGCAGCGAGCGCGAGCGCATCGTCGCTGGCATCGACTGCGGTCACGGCCGCGTTTTCATAGCGTTTCGCAAGGGCGAACGCGATCGCACCTGTGCCTGTCCCCAAATCAAGGATACGCAAAGGCGCGGTTTCCAGCCGTGTCGTAATCAACTCGATTAAGAACTCGGTTTCAGGGCGTGGAATGAGAGCACGCCGATCCACTTTGAGGCGAACGCCCGACCATTCGACTTCACCGATGATGTATTGAAGCGGTTCCCGTTGACTGCGGCGTTTCACCAGCGGACGGATTTTTTCCAGATCAGCTTCGGCCAGCACGCGCTCGAATTGCAGATACAGCTGCATGCGCTTTAGTCCCAAAGCGTGGCCGATGAGCAGCTCCGCGTTCAGGCGGGTCGATTCCATGCCTCGTGCGGCAAAAAAATCCGTGGTCTTCTGAATGACTTCAAGAAGCGTGAGGGGAGAAGACATGGGGGAGAAAAAGTGAATTATTCGTCGTCGGCGGCACTCGCCCGTTTCGCAACGTAAGGCTGTCCGGTCAACGCAGCGAACTTCTCTTCAAAGTCGGCTCGTTGCAGCGCTTCGATCACGCTGTCGATCGAGCCCTGCATGACTTGGGCAAGACTATAGAGTGTCAGTCCGATTCGATGGTCCGTCATCCGGCTTTGGGGGAAATTGTAAGTCCGGATACGTTCGCTGCGTCCGCCTGTGCCGATCTGGCTGCGACGCTCGTCCGCATATTTGGCCCTCTCCTGCTCTTCCTTTAATTGCAGCAAGCGAGACCGGAGGACCGATAAAGCGCTGGCCTTGTTCTTCTGCTGAGAACG
>JBEVND010000214.1:0-3014 GCA_040508285.1 Rariglobus sp.
GGGCGGCGACGTCGATCTCGTTGACCGACGCCTCGACGCGCAACTGCGCGAGATCGGCGAGCTCGAGCAACGTGTTGCCCTCGCGGCCGGCGTCGGCTCCCGTGGCAATCATGCCGGGTCGTGCGGCCAGGCTCAGCACACGACCAGCGTAGGGTGCGGTGATGATGCTCTTCGCGAGCGAGTTTTCCAGAAGGCGAACGCGCGCCTCTTGGGAGGCGGTGTCGGTTTGCGCGAGGAGAAAGGTGATCTCCGATTCTTTGCGCTCTTTCTCGGGCACGTAGGCGCGTTCCGCGAGGGATTGAAAACGTTTAAAATCCAGCTGCGCACGTTCGGCGCGGAGACCGGCGGCTTTGACGCCGAGACGCGCTTCGTCGAGCTGCACCTTGAGACTGCTTTGATCGAGTTCGATCAGCGGCTGGCCCACCGTGACTTCGTCGCCGGCCTGCACGAGCACCTTGGCGATGCGGCCACTGACTTCGGAACGGATCTCGGTGGAAAGCACGGGCGCGATCGTGCCGTTGATGACGACGGTCTGGCGCAGGTCGCGACGCTCCGGCTTGACGTAAGCAAACGTGGTTCGCGACGCACCTTCGGCACTGCGCGTGCGCACCACCCAGACGATGCAAAGCGCGAGCAAACCGAGCGCGACGGCGATCCAGAGAAGGCGTTTCATGGGGAAGCGCCCAACGAAGCCGGAAACGAAACCCGACGCAAGGCCGGGCCCGTCGCGCGGACGGTTAACCTTGGACGAGCTTGTAATTGACCGCGTCGACCAGCGCTTCCCATGAAGCGTCGATCACGTTGTCGCTCACGCCGACGGTGCCCCAGATATCCTTGCCGTCGCCGCTTTCGATGAAGACGCGAGTGCGGGCGTTGGCACCGGCGCGGCTGTCGAGAATGCGGACCTTGTAATCGCGCAGCTCGAGCTGCTTGAGCTGCGGATAAACCGTCTCGAGCGCGAGGCGCAGAGCCTTGTCGAGCGCGCCCACCGGACCGGTGCATTCGGCGACGGTGTGCGAGGGCTGACCGTTGACGCGGAGCTTCACGGTGGCCTCGGCGACGAGGTCTTTGCCGCGCCGTTCAACGCTCACGCGGTAGCCATCCACCTCGAAGAAAGTCTTGGCCTGTCCCAGCGCGCGGGCGATGAGCAGCTTGAGAGAGGCGTCGGCGGCCTCGAACTCGTAGCCGCGGAATTCGAGTTCCTTGAGTTCGTCGATAAGCGTCTTCATCGCGGGCGATTTCTCGTCCATGTCGAAGCCCAGTTCCTTGGCCTTCATCGCGATGCTGGAGCGGCCCGCCATGTCGGAGACGAGGACGCGCGTGCGGTTGCCGACCAGCGACGGGTCGATGTGTTCGTAGGACGACTTCACCTTCTGCGCGGCGTTGGCGTGAAGACCGCCCTTGTGCGCAAATGCCGAGGCGCCGATGAACGGCGTCTTGGTGTCGGGCTTGAGGTTGGCGAGTTCGTCGAAGTAGAGCGACAGCTCGCGCAGCTCGTGGAGGTTCTTCGCGCAGTTGGCCGTGCGTCCCATCTTGAGGAAGAGGCTCGGGATAACGGTGAACAAATTTGCGTTGCCCGTGCGCTCGCCGTAACCGTTGGCCGTGCCTTGAACGAGGGTCGCGCCGACATCGACGCCGGCGAGCGTAAGCGCAACGGCGAGGCCACTGTCGTTGTGGGTGTGAAGGCCGATCTTGTCGCCGCCGAATTCCTTCACGGCGCGCGTGACGATCCCGCGGAAATCCTCGACGAGCGTGCCGCCGTTGGTGTCGCAGAGCGTGATGTTGCTCGCGCCGCCGCGGAGCACGGCCTCAAGCGTTTTGAAGGCGTAGTCCGGGTTGAGTTTGTAGCCGTCGAAAAAGTGCTCTGCGTCGTAGATGACCTCGCGGCCTTGCGAAACCAGGTAGCGGATCGAGTCCTCGATCATCGCGAGGTTCTCTTCGAGCGTGGTGCGAAGGATTTCGGTGACGTGGAGCGTCGAGGTTTTGCCGACGATCGTCAGCACCGGCGTTTCGCTATCGAGAAGGGTTTTGAGCTGGGCGTCTTCGGACGCCTTGATGCCGGCGCGACGGGTGGAACCGAAAGCAGCGAGCTTGGCATGCTTGAGTTTGAGCTTCTTCACCTCTTGGAAGTAGGTGATGTCGCGCGGGTTGGAACCAGGGAAACCGCCTTCAATATAATCCACGCCAAACTGGTCGAGTTTCTCGGTAATCAGAAGTTTGTCGGTCACCGAGAAGCTGATGCCTTCACCTTGCGTGCCGTCGCGCAGGGTCGTGTCGTAGATTTTAACAGCGGAGCTCATGTAAAGGGTCAGGTTTGCAACTGCTCAGCCCGCTGGCAAGCGACGGTTTGGACCCGTGTTGCCCACCCTCGCCTCCCCTGAACGCGGTGTTTTAGCCACGAGCATGCAACTGGCACTTGTTATGCGAGCGGCGAAAGCCTAATGCATCCCGTGTTCTGTAATGCCTGACGCGTCCTTCAAAGAGCTGTTCTCCGCCTCCGATGTTGCCCACTCCGGTCGGGAAACCTTGGTCCACCTAGCTTGGTGGAGACGCTTCGATTTCAAAATCGCCACGCTCGTCGGCTGCACTGCGCTGCTGATCGTGGTCATGGTCGGCGTGTTTGCCTACCGCTCGATCGTGAACGCCCGCCTCGAATCGTTCGAGCACCGGCTGCAATCACTTGCCCTCGCCCTTTCCGAAACGATTGACGCCACCGCTCTGGCTCGCCTCCCGAAATCCGCCGACGAGTCCGCGCCCGTCATCGCCGCACTTCATGGCCGCCTCCAGCGCATCGTGGACAACCAGTCCGACATCGACTCGATCTACATTCTTCAATCCACCGAGATTCCCGGCCAGTTGCGCTTCCTGATCGACGCATCGAAAACCAGCCGCGTCGCCCACACCGGCGAACTCTACGACGCGACGACCATGCCGTTTATGCTGCAAGGCTTCGATCGCGTGTCGGTCGAAGATCGCGCCTACGGTGACGAATTTGGCCTGACGCAGTCGTCGTA
>JBEVND010000215.1:0-5721 GCA_040508285.1 Rariglobus sp.
GCATGAGACCGGTTTTCTCGTCGTTCAGTTCTTCGAGCCGGTGCTTCGTCTCCTCCAGCTCGCGTTGCACGCGCACACGGTGGTCCAGCTCGCGCCGCAGCCGGCGGTTGTGCCACGCCATCAAACCCAGAAATACGCCGGCCAAAACCATGCCGCCCACCACCCAGCGCATCACGTAGTCCCAGCGAACGATGCGGTCATAGTCCACGTTGATCCATGGCCCCATGATCTCCTGGCGATCTTTCGTGCTGAGCGACGCCACGCCTTTGTCGAGGATGCCATGTAACACCGGTAGATCCGTGCGCACGGCGTAACGCAGATCGAACAGCTGCGGCATCACGCCCGCGATCTTCAGATTGGTGAGACCCAGCGATTTGATCACGTAGTTGGCGTTGGCGATGTTGGTGATTGCCACATCGGCCCGACCCGAGGCGACCGCCATGAAGGCGTCCTCCATGGATTTCACCCTGACCCGCTCGATCTCCGGATATTCACGCTCGAGAATGAGCGATCCGACATAGCCCTGCGCCAGCGCGATGCGATGTCCGGACAGCTGCGCCAGCGACATCACCGAAGGCGAATCCTGACGCGCGACGAACGCCATCGGGAACGAATTATACGGCCTCGTAAAAATGAAATCACGCTCGCGTCCTTCGTCCTCGGCCGTGCTCACCAAAAAATCCACCGTCTTTGCTTTGGCCGCATCATAGGCTTCCGGCCATGACCGCGCGTGCACCGGCGTGAAGGTCAGTCCCAGGCGGTCTTCCAACAGATCCAAAAAATCCTGATCGATGCCGGCGAACCCGCCTTTCGCATCTCGATAACTAAACGGTCCCCAGCCAGGGTCGTAGCCAAAGTAAACCACCGGGTTTGCCTTGATCCATTGCTTCTCTGTATCGGTCAGCTCGATACGCTCGCCAGCTCCATGCGAGAGAGCCGTGACGAGGACCAAGCCTGCCACCGTCGCACAAAAGAGCTGGAGTAACCGTCGCATAGGCTTCGTCTGCTACGCCGACCCTGTCGGCGTAACTCTCGCAGGACAAGGCGCGTATGCCGTCCGGCCTATTTTAATGCCGCGAATTTGCGCAGGTATTTGAGCGCCACCTCAAACTCGTTCGGCAGGGGCGCATCGATCACAACCATCTGCTTGGTAAGCGGATGCTTAACCGTCAACCGGCTTGCATGCAGCGCCAGCCGGCTGATCAACGGCTTTTCGTCGATCCGGCCTTTGTAGCCCCGTTTCAACTGGGAAAGTTTCAGCTCGGTCACCCCGTCCCCGTAGAACGGATCGTTCAGGATGGGCAGGCCGCTGTATTGGAGATGCACGCGCAGCTGGTGCGTGCGTCCGGTCAACGGCCGGCATTCCACAAAAGTGAACTGCTGAAACCGCTCCAACACCCGCACGATCGTCTGGCTCGCTTTGCCCTTTTTCCGGATCGTGCGCATCCGCCCTGGGTTGGCCTCGTCGTCGATCAGATCGCGGTCCACAAAGAAATCATTGTCCTCCAACGGCACTGGCGGCGCGTCATCCGGATCGTCAGACCGTTCAAAGAGCTCGGCCGCCGGCGTGCCCACGCAGATCGCGTGGTAAACCTTGGCCACGGTCTTCGACTGAAACTGGCCGCTCACAAAATCGAGCGCCGACTTCTCCTTCGTGCAAAGCAGGATGCCGCTCGTATCCGCGTCGAGACGATGAACGTTGGCGACGCCGTGCCCCATCTTGTCGTGCACGAGGCCCATGAGGTTCTCGCGTTTTTTATCCCAGCGATCAGGCGCGACGAGCATCCCGCTTGGCTTGTCGAAAGCGATGAGCGTGTCGTCTTCGTAGATGACGGGAGGGATCGGCATGAACCCATAGCGATGAGCCCTTGCGTCTCCCTCCGCAAGCCTGCGCCCGCAGCCCGCCTCGAACGGCAGAAGCGGATGTGCCCGGCCGAATTCCCCTCTCGCGAAAAAGCCACACCGCCTCCAGTTTTTCCTGGTCGCCGCACGCCTCATTCACCCCATGAGCTCCCCTCGCTACATCCTCGCTCTCGATCAAGGCACGACTTCGTCCCGCGCCATCGTCTTTAACGCCGCCGGCGAGATCGTGTCGGTCGCGCAAAAAGAGTTTAAACAACATTACCCCAAGCCCGGCTGGGTGGAGCATGACCCGCTCGATATCTGGTCCAGCCAGAATTCGACCGCCGCCGAAGCCCTCGCACGAGCCAACTTGTCGACCGAATCCATTGCGGCCGTCGGCATCACCAACCAACGGGAAACCACCATCGTGTGGGATCGCGAGACCGGTCGCCCCGTGACCAATGCCATCGTGTGGCAGGATCGCCGCACCGCCGGCTATTGCGCGCAGCTCAAACGCGACGGCCTCGAGCCCATGGTCTCCGAAAAAACCGGACTCCGCCTCGACCCGTATTTTTCCGCCACGAAGCTGCGTTGGATCCTCGAAAACATCCCAGGCGTCCGCGCTCGAGCGGAGGCGGGCAAAATCCTTTTTGGCACCGTTGACTCCTGGCTGCTCTGGCAACTCACCGGCCGCAAGGTTCACGCGACCGATCTCACCAACGCGTCGCGCACCCTCCTCTGCAATCTTCACACCGGCCAGTGGGACGAGGATTTGCTGAAACTTTTCGGCATCCCCCGCGCCATGTTGCCGGAGATTCGCTCCTGCTCCGAAATCTACGGGCACGTGGATCGCCATCTTTACCCCGCCGGCGCACCCATTGCTGGCATCGCCGGTGATCAACACGCCGCGCTTTTTGGCCAGGCCTGCTTCACTCCGGGCATGGCTAAGAACACCTACGGCACCGGCTGTTTCACGCTCCTGCACACCGGCGAAAAACCCGTCGTCTCGCGCAACAACCTGCTCACCACCGTCGCGTGGAAACTCGCTGGACGCACCGAATACGCGCTCGAGGGCTCGGTCTTCATCGGTGGCGCGGTGATCCAATGGCTGCGAGATGAGCTTCAACTCGTGCGCGACGCCGCCGAACTCGATCGCCTGGCCGCATCGGTGCCCGACTCGGGGGGACTTTTTCTCGTGCCCGCTTTCTCCGGACTCGGCGCCCCGCACTGGGACCCTTACGCGCGCGGCACGATGACGGGCATCACCCGCGGGACCAATCGCGCGCAGCTGTGCCGCGCCGCCCTCGAAGCCATCGCTTTCCAAACCGCCGATCTCATCGCGTGCATGGGAAAAGACAGCGGGCTTCCGCTGAAACAACTTCGTGTCGATGGCGGTGCCTCACGCAGTCGGCCCCTCCTTCAATTCCAAGCGGAGCTGCTCAACGCCGAGGTTGTGCGCCCACGTTGCATCGAAACCACCGCGCTCGGTGCCGCTTGCCTGGCGGGCCTGGCCATCGGTTTTTGGCCTGACCGCGAGGAGATTGCGCGTAATTGGGCTGTGGATACCACGTTCTCGCCGACGCGTCCCCGCGACGAAATCGCCGCGTTGCGCGAGGGCTGGGATCGGGCGTTGGAACGCGCCAAAGGCTGGGACGCACCGCCTGATCGCGCCTAGCTCGTCGGCTCGCCTGTTTTTAAAAGTTAAAAGTGCGTAAGCTTTTGCAGTGCGGCTGAATTCGCTTGCGACCGCCCTGTTCGATACGCTGCCTCGCTGGCAGCCGATCGTATGCTTTCTCCGACGAAAACCTTGCTCAATGTGGGCGTCAGTTTTCTCACCACGCGCACTGCCCGCCGGCTGCGCGACGGCCGCGACGCCGTGCCTGCGCAAGCACGCACGCTCAAGCATTTGCTCTCGCAGTTGACGCTCACCGCCTACGGTCATCTGCATTCACTCACGCCCGCCACGACCTATTCGCAGTTTCAGGCGCGCGCGCCGTTGCAGACCTACGAGGGCTACATGCCGTGGATCGAGCGCATGATGCTGGGCGAGCCCAACGTGCTTTGGCCGGGCTACTGCAGCTTTTACGCGACTTCCTCGGGCACCACGGAAAACCGCACCAAATATCTGCCGGTGACGGATGCGATGCTGGAGCATTTCCGTAAGGCCGGCCTCGAGTCGCTTGTCTACTACACCGCCCGTGTGGGCCACACGGGCGTGTTTCGCGGAAAAAACCACTTCCTCGGCGGCTCGACCACGCTCAGCCGGCTCGAAGAGTCCAAGGACCGCGTGGCCTACGCCGGCGACCTCAGCGGCATCTCCGCGGTGAACCTGCCCAACTGGGTCGAGAAACACCTCTACGAACCCGGTGCAGCCATTTCCCAAATCTCCGACTGGCCTGCGAAGATCCAGGCGATCGCCGAGCGCACGTGGAATCGCGACGTTACCTTGCTCGCCGGTATCCCCAACTGGATACTGATTCTCGCCGACGCCGTTAAGTCACGCGCCGCTTCCGGCAAAAGCCGTCCGTCGCACCTTCAAGGCGTCTGGCCCAACTTGGAGTGCCTCGTTCACGGCGGCATCCCGATCACTCCGTTCATCGATGAGCTGCGCAATCAGATCGGCCCCAAGGTTAACTTCCACGAAGTTTATCCCGCGTCCGAGGGCTTCATCGCCGCCCAGGACGCCGAGTCCGCGCAGGGCATGCGACTGATGACCGACGTCGGCATCTTCTACGAGTTTCTGCCCATGCGGGACTACAACCCTGCCAACCTCGCGCAGCTCGGTCAGCGCACGGTCCCGCTGGAAGAAGTTCGGACGGGCGTGGACTACGCCCTCATCATCACCACGCCGTCCGGCCTCACCCGCTACGTCATCGGAGACGTCGTGCGCTTTATCTCCACCGATATTCCGCGTATCGTTTACGTGGGCCGCACCTCATTGCAACTGGCAGCTTTTGGCGAACGCGTCGTCGAAAAAGAACTCACCGACGCGCTCTACTCCGTTTGCCAACGTCACGGCTGGACGATCGCCAACTTCCACGTCGCCCCGCTTCCCAACGAACGCACGCCCGGCGTGCGCCACGGCCGCCATGAATGGTGGGTGGAGCTCAAGCCCTACACCACCGAGACGCCCACCGGCCCCGTTATTGCTGCCGAGCTGGATGTGGAGCTCAAACGCCTCAACGACGACTATGAGTCGAAGCGCAACCATGGCATCATTGAAGACCCGCACGTCCGCCTCGTGATGCCTGGTGTATTCGAACATTGGATGCGGTCCAACGGCCGCTGGGGCGGGCAGCACAAGATGCCGCGTTGCCGCAACGACCGCGAGATCGCAACCGAGCTCGCCCAAGTCGCCCGCTTCTCCAACGAAGCTTGAGTGGCCCACCTCTGGTCGGCCGCCGTTCGCGGTAACTGGTCAAAAATGACAGCGCGCACCGGCGTCACTTCGTTGGCACGGCCAATGCTAAATCATTATCCGAACAGATTTCCTGCCTCGGCAGGATCTTAGGGGTAAACATGGATAACCGGCTAAAACCGGCATAGAAAAATAGAGGGCCCGCCGTAAGGGGTTTCGGCGGGCCCTTCCTGTTTTTTGAAGAACGAGCGACCGGCGATTTTGCGGAGGACGCGGAGCCACCGAGATTTAGCGTCCCACTTACCTAGCGCTCACTGCTTTGGACAAACTGCCGGCTGCACGCAGAGCCGAGCCGCCACCCGGCTGACCGGGGCTTTACAATAGCGAAACAATCAGCGCCTCGTAAGCCTTGGAGTCGGCGAGACCGAGCTTCACGTGACGGACGTTGCCCTCGCGATCGATGAGAAACGCCGTGGGCAATCCTTGCACACCACCGAACGCCGCCACGGTGTCCTCGTTGG
>JBEVND010000217.1:0-3584 GCA_040508285.1 Rariglobus sp.
CTGATGGCAGAAGACGGAGCGCGGACGACTGGACGTGGGATCGGAGTGGTGTGGACGCTAAGTCGACCCCTGCTGCTGAACCGGAGTGGCGGCATGGGGCGAAGTCGGGTGCTGCCAGCAACTTGTCCGGGGCTTGTGAAGTGGCTGTTTTATTGCCTGAATCTCCCTTTTTGTCTCACCACAACGCCGCTTTGTTGCCCGACAATGGAACGTTGTCACATGACAAAATCATATCTTCACATGACAACGTCGTTTTGTCGTATGACAAAATCACATCTTCACACGACAATGGAACGTTGTCGTATGACAAAACCATATCTTCACACGACAAAATGACATCTTCATATGACAACGTCGTTTTGTCGCATGACAATGAGGCGTTGTCACACGACAAAGCCACGTTGTCGTATGACAAAATGGCTTTGATGACCTCCAAAATGAGGCGGCTGGCGGATGACGAATAATGGGCGAATTAAGGGCAAGCCGGAGCCGAGCAGATCTTTGCAACGGGGCACCGAGGCACCGGTCGGAGCTCAGAACGGCGGCGACACAAGGTCGCGCCCTACGTCGGATGACGGATTACGGAGGGACGGGCGACGGAGGACGGAATACAGAAGACAGAAGATGGAGGACGGAGCTCGGAGACCGGATATGGCCTTGGTCGTGGGTCGTGGACGCTGTAGACAAAAGAGGCCCGCGTGGTTTACGCGGGCCTTTTTGTTTTGGGGAGTCTCTCCCCTACTCTTTCGGTCTCTATACGTAGGTAAGAGACTTTACGCGCGGGGCGCTTACTTGAACGGGTCGAGTTCGCCTTGGGTCCAGGGTTTGGCGCGGGCTTTTTCGGCGGCGAGGACTTCGGTGACTTTGTCCTTGGTAATCGGAGCGGCCTGGTTGCCCCACTCTTGTCGGATATAGGTCAGGACTTGGGAAATGCGTTCTTCGCTCCAGTTGTAACCGCCACCGGTGACTTTGCCGAAGGCGGGCATGAGGCCGTTATAGGACTTGCCGTGGACTTCGATGGGGCCGGTGAGGCCGTGGAGGAGGACGCGAATAACGCGCTCTTCGTTGCCGACGACCCACTCGGAGCCGGCGAGCGACGGATAGGTGCCGGCAACGCCTTGACCGTTGGCCTGGTGGCAGGTGGCGCAGGTGGCGTAGAGTTTCTTGCCGGCGGCGATGACTTGGTCGGGGGTGAGTTCGACTTTCTCGGCACCTGCGCCTCCCTTGGGGGCGTAGCGTCCGTCGTAGACGAGGGCGCTGAAGCCGCCGCGGTAGTGGACGACGTAGATGCTGGTGACGAAGATCATCGCAGAGATGAAGCCGAGGAGGAACAAGGGCATGGCCTTGTAGCCTTCCTTGGGTTCGGGCTTCTCGCTGGCGAGCTGGGCGTGAACCTTCTGGATGCTTTCGTCGGAGGCGCCGGACTGGTCGGCGGGAAAGGAATTGTGCTTATCGGCGCTCATTGGTGGCCCTCTTTCTTCTCTGCGTCTTTCTTGGCGTCGGTTTTGGCGGCACCGTTATGCTCGTCGGCCTTTTTCTCGGCTTTCGGGGCGGGCGGGACGTAGACGTTCTTGGTCTCGGGATACGCGTAGGTGTCCTTGAGGCTTAGCAGGTAGGCCACGAGGGCTTCGCCGCGGGCGGTGGGGACGACTTCGTAGCCGGACTCGGGAGCGTAACGCTCGGGGAGCTTGATGGCTTTGGCGGAGGGTTCGCCGAGGATCTGCTGCTTCTGGAAGAGGAATGCGTAGCGCGGCATGCTGGAGCCTTTGACCACGAGTTCGGGGTCAAACAGGTAGTGGTAAAGCCACTCGGCGGTGTAGTCGGCACCGGCGGGGGTCTTGCGGGCGGCGAGGTTGCGGAGGTCGGGGCCGACGCGTTGCGAGCCGAGGAGGACGCGTTCTTCGCGGAGGTAGTCGCGGGCGACGCTTTGGCGGTCACCCCAGGCGCGGCTGCCTTCGCCGGTGTCGGCACCGAGGCCGGGGCGGCGGACTTGCTGGGTGTGGCAGGCGACGCAGCCGAGGTCTTGGTAAACGAGTTTACCTTGGGCGGCGAGACCGGCGGATTGCAACGGGAAGGCCTTGCCCTCTTCTTCGTCGACGTGGGTCGTGAAGGAGCCGTAGGTCAGCTGGTTGGTCAGCACGAGGCCGACGAAGGAGAATGCGAGGGCGCCGAAAACGCCGAGGAAGATAATGGGAGCGCGATTCATCGGGAGGCCTCCGGTTGGATGGCCAGCAGATCCTTGACGCTACGCACGGCGGGAGCAGAGGCGCGGCTGAGGGTCCAGAAAACGTTAAGTGCGAAAGCGAGCTGGCCGACCACGAGGAGCACGGAGGCCACGATCGAGGCGAACAGGTAGGGCTGCGTGGCCTTGGTCACATCGGCGAAAGCCACCGTGGCGTCGGCGAGCAGACGTCCCTGGGTGATGCCACCAATGGCGAGCGAACCAACGAGGAGCACGATGCCGAAGGCGGAGGCCCAGAAGTGGACGTTGACCAACGGGGCGCTGGCCCACGGGGTGTTGAGCACGCGGGGCAGGATGTAATAAAGCGCACCGAAGACCACCATGCTGAAGAAGCCGTAGAGACCGAGTTGGGCCTGTGCGACGGTGACGTAGGTGAACTGGGTGATGGCGGCGATGCTGTGGATCGAGCTGAAGATCCAGCCGATCAGGACCAGCACGAAGGCAACGATACCAAAGGCGATGAAGCGCAGGGTGATGTTGCCCGAGACAGCGGACCAGCGGCCGGAGAGCGTGCCGAAGAAGTTCATCGAGAGGATGACGAGCGGCACCACGAGCATGAAGCTGGCGGCGGCGCCGACCGTCTGCACCCAGGCGGGAACGGGACCGCCGATGAGGCGGGACATGCCGGCCCAGCTACCGAAGATCGCCAGCCACCAGAAGCTCAGGGAAGCGAGGTAGTAGTTGGAGACGGACTTGAGGAGCAGCTTGGGGAGGAAGTAGTAGACGAGCGCCAGCGCGATGGAGGCGAACCAGAGGAGAAACAGGTTGGACGAGAACCACGTCTGCACCACGGATTGCACGGTGCCGCGCACGGGCGACAGGACGAGCATGACCTGGGCGATGGAGTAGATCCATGGGAACCAGAACAACGCGGCAAAGATATACCATTGCGAGGCGTAGATCTGGTGGGAGCGGCCGGCGCGGAACACGAAGAGCGCCCACGAGGCGATGAAGGCGTAGGCAACCAGCAGCAGCGGCGTGGCGAAGCCGGGGATCTCGAGTGCCTCGATGGAGGTGGAGAAACCGAGGAGGATGCCACCGAGACCGAGGGTGACGCCGGCGTTCCAGAAGAGCACGCCAACCAGCAGCAAGGCGCTGCCGGGGAGGACGGCGCGGGAGAGGCGGGCCATCAGCCACAGGCTGACGGCAAACGCGGCGTTGAAGCCCCAGCCGAAGATAAAGGCGTTGGAGGCGGCCGGCTGGATGCGTCCATACGTGAGGAAGGAGCAGCTATCCAGGAAGGACGGCGTGTGCAGCTGGAACGCTGCGATGATCCCGAGCACGCTGGCGACGAGCAGCCAGACAATGGCGGAGCCGGCCAACACCACGAAGGGTGTGCGCA
>JBEVND010000227.1:0-5048 GCA_040508285.1 Rariglobus sp.
CAGGTCCGATGTCCTCGATCTTGTAAGGGGACTCGGCACCGGTAGCGGAGCTTTGGATACCCTTGATAATCGAAGCAGTCTGATCGGCGGTGAAGCCGAGCTCGCTCAGGCCCATGCGGCGGCCAACGAACCAGCCAAACGTCTCGAGCAACTGGGCCTCGGAGAATTTCGGCGCGGTGGCGGACGTGGTTTCGACGGCCTTGGGGGTTTCCTGAGCGGACAACGAGGCAACTGTGCCGACAGCGAGCAAAGCAGCCTTGAACGTGGAGGTGAATTTCATGGTTGGAGGGTGAGAACTAGAAACGGCGTAATGGGTTTTGTGCCGCGAAAAGACAGATTTCCTGCCTGTGCCCTCCTGCGTTGGCAACCTCTTACTCGTTACTTGTGTAAGACCGCGCAGCCGCCTTCATTGTTGCCCGACATATACCCATGCACCCCGATCAATTTTGGACGAGCCAGGACGGACAGATTCTCACCATCAAAAACAAGGACGAGCGAACCGTGTCCCTCACGCTCGCCTTCTGGCCAAGAAACCCGGCTGAACTCGAGTTCCTCAAAGACCGCATTGCCCAGCTCAATTTCACCGAACGCAGCACCCTCGCCCGCATCGGTATCGAGATGCTCACGACGGGCCGCCCCGAGCTCGAGGGTGGTCGGGTCGTAGTCGCCGCCGACGCCTTTATCTTCGACGACAGCTTCCCCAACGCCGGTTATTGGAAGAAACTTCTTCGCCCGGGCACGCCAGTCGGCCGCCTGTTTTACGCGCCGGACGCCGCGAAGCTGTCCACGGGCGAGATCTGGGAAGCCATTCAGACCAACCGCCTCAAGCTCCCTAATACCATCAGCATCGACCGACTGGGCCGCGTGTTCCTCACGCCGCACCACGTCCGCTACACACTCAACCCCAAGCTCCAGCGCCCCCAGTTCGAACGCATGGTGAGCGGTGCCGCCGGTCGCACTTACCTCGACAAAGTCCAGGTCCGCCACGAGACCAACCTCCTCACGATTCCTCCGCGCTCGGGCGTGCTCACGAGTTGCTCGATGTATCTTAAAGAGCACTACGTCCTGCTCAACCGCGGCGAAGGCAACTTCGGCATCCACACGAGCGCCGTCCTCCTCGATCCCGTGAAAACATTCGGCACGAACATCATGTTGGAGATCTACAACACCGGGACACAACCGGTCGTGAATCCCATGGTATCGGTGGAGATTTTCCGCGCTCCCGAGGCCGACGCCGCCGCGGTTAAATCACTTCAGAAGCGTCGCACGCGCCTGCTCGCGACCGCCACGGATTTGTTTGAGTGCATCGACGCCAATCCGCCCAAGAGCGACCCCAAGGCCCGTCCGCGCACGCGTATTTCCGTCAAGGGCCAGAGCGCTTCGATGGAAAACTTCAGCCTGTTCCTCCACACCGGCGGCCGCGCCATTCCCAAAGCCGCCACGCTCAAGGCATGCGGTTACCACACCATGGTCGAGGCACTGGAAGCCGCCGTTCCCGACGCCGACACGCTGCTCATTGATTACTTCCCGCATCTCCTCGAGCACACCGAACTGCTCACCCGCCTGTCCGAGATGAAGCTGCGTCGGATCATCTTCCGCCAGCCTTCCCGCGAACACGGCTTCTTCTTGTCCAACGACGCGCACGGCCGCCTCGACAGCTATCGCGATCTCGGGATCGAAGTGTATTGGTTCAACGCCGCGATGAAGGACCTCTACCGGCATACGCATAAGAAGAACCACGGCTTCTTCGTCCGCGAGGAGCTCGGCAACGTGTTTCAGGAATGCACCATCCTCGCCTTCTACGGCTCCGCCGTCGGTCTCGAAAAAGCGGATACCGATCGCATCTCCGTGCTCATCGATAAACTCACCGGCTTTATCGGGCCCAATGTCGGCGTGCTCACTGGCGGCGGCGGTGGTGTCATGCGACTCGCCACCGATCAGGCGCGGGCCAAGGGTGCGCTCACGGGTGCCTGCTTTTTGGAGCTCGAAGCGCAGCCGCCCGAGCTGGGCGTGGATTTTTTCAACACGTTCCAGGAAACCGCCCGCCACAACCGCCAAAAATGGTTCGAGGTCGCCGATTTTTGCGTCTTCAACGTCGGCGGCGTCGGCACGCTCGAGGAGGTCGGTATCGAACTGTGCAACCTCAAGCTCGGTATCCGTCCGCGCGTGCCCTACGTGTTTTTCAACTCCGAATACTGGAGCGACCTGCGCAAACAGCTCCGCGAAATGGTCCTCACCAAGCGCACGCCCGCGTGGATGCTCGACTACATCCTGTTCACCGATGACCCCGAAGAGGTCGTCGCCTTCTACCGCAAGACCCTGCAGGTCCTCTAAAAATCGTTCTCGTTCTCTTTCCCTTACTCGTTCTCCCTTTCCGCTGTGTCTTCCGTGTTTTCAGCCTCCACTCAACTTCCTAAAAACGTCCTCATCGTCGGCGCCGGCGGCCGCGAGCACACGCTCGTCAAAGCCGTCCTCGCGTCCCCTTCGAAGCCACGCGTGATCGCCGCCCCCGGCAATGCCGGGATCGCCGCCGAGGTGCCGGTTTTTAACGTCGCGGCCGACGACGTTCCCGGCCTCATCGCCCTCGTCCAAAAGGAGAAAATCGACTTCGTGATCGTTGGCCCCGAGGTGCCGCTTTCCCTCGGGCTCGTCGACGAACTCATCAAGATCGGCGTGCCAGCCTATGGCCCCAAAGCCGATGGCGCCCGCCTCGAGGCGTCCAAGGTTTTCACCAAGGAAATCCTCCTCAAGCACAACATCCCCACCGCGCCCGCCGGTTTCTTCCACGAGATCGAACCCGCCCTCGCCTACCTGCGCACGCGCCCCATCCCCATCGTGATCAAAGCCGACGGACTCGCCGCAGGCAAAGGAGTCATCGTCGCACTCACGTTTGCCGAGGCCGAGGCCGCCGTCCGCGACATGCTTGCGGGTAATAAATTTGGCTCCGCCGGCAGCCGCATCCTCATCGAGGACTGCCTCTACGGCGAAGAGACCTCCATCCTCGTTGTCACCTCCGGCCGCGACTACATCATCCTCCCGACTTCGCAGGATCATAAACGTATTGGTGACGGCGATACAGGTCCCAACACCGGCGGTATGGGCACCTATTCCCCCGCCGACGTCGTCACGCCCGCCCTCCTCGCTCAGATCGAGCGCGACATCGTTAAACCATCCGTCGACGCCATCGCCGCCGAAGGCATCGATTTTCGCGGCACCCTCTTCATCGGCATCATGCTCACGCCCGACGGCCCGAGCGTGCTCGAATACAACACCCGTTTCGGCGATCCCGAGACCCAGGTCGTCATTCCCCGCCTCGACACCGACGTGCTCGCCCTCCTCTGGGCCGCCGCTCAAGGCACCCTCGGCAGCATCCGCTTCCCTATCAAACCCGAGCACGCCATCTGCGTCGTGATCGCCGCCAAGGGTTACCCCGACGCCTACGCCAAGGGCGACGTCATCCGCTTTCCCGCCACGCTGCCCGACGGTGTGCAAATCATCCACGCTGGCACCGCCAAAAACGCCGCCGGCGAAGTCGTCATGGCCGGCGGTCGCGTCCTCGGCGTCACCGCCGTGGCGCCCACCTTGCGCGCAGCCTCGGACCTCGCCTACGCCGCCTGCGACCAGATCGAATGCGTCAGCAAAGTCTACCGCCGCGACATCGGAGCGAAACAGCTTAACCGCAAATGAAACGCCTCGGCCTCATCGTTGCCCTGACTGTCCTCCTCGCCGTCGGATTGCGAGCGACGTCCCTCGGACCGGATTTGTCCTACATCCGGGCCGGCACCGATGTGGCCACCGCGACGAAATCCATCGGCAACGGTTCGGCCGTGCTCGACCTCCGTTACGCCACCGACGAAGCCGCCGCCGCCCCGCTTTTCACCGCGATCAAGTCGGCCCCTGCCAACCCGCAGCGCATTCTCATCGTCCTGCTCTCGCCCGAAACGTCACTCGGTTTGCGCGCCCGTCTCGCCGGCCTGTCCCGCATCCTCACCGTCGGCCGCGCGGCCACAGATTTTAAAACCGACATCGTTGTAACAACTTCGTCCGAGGCCGACCGCCGCGCCTTCGACGCCCTCGTCGCCGGCACCCCGCCCGAAAAGTTGATGATCGAGAACGCCGACAAACCCCGCTTCGACGAAAGCACCCTCGTCAAAGAACACGCGACCGGAATCGCCGCCGAGCACCCCACCCCCTCAAAAACCGAGGCCGACGCTCCCGAGAAACCTCTCGTCGACGCCGTGCTACAACGCGCCGTGCACATCCACCGCGGACTGGTCGCCCTTCGCAAGATTTAGGCCGACCGCCCCGTTTGCCTTTTACCTCAACCCTCTTCTCTTAATTCTCACCCTCCATGGCTAAGCCCGGAACGATCGTCACTGTTTGCACCGCCAACATCTGTCGCAGCCCGATGGCCGAAGCGCTCCTGCGGCACGCCCTCGCCGCGCAACCCGAGCCCCTTAAATCATGGAAGATCGTCTCCGCGGGTGTCGCCGCCCGCTCCGGTGATCGCGTCTCCGAGAACTCCGTCACCGCTCTGAAAAAAGTCGGCCTCGATATCAAAGCCCACTCCAGCCAGCCCCTCACCCGCCAGCTGATCGACAACGCCGTGGCCGTGCTTTGTATGACCGAGAGCCACCGCGCGATGATTCAGCTCAACTTCGACCCGGTGCCCCGCCACGTGTATCTCTTCCGCGAGTTTATGCCCCGCGCCGCCGCGAAAGAGATCGGCGACCCCTACGGTGGCCCGCTAAACGAATACGAAGCCTGCCGCGACGAAATGGTCGAAGCAATCCCGTCTCTGATGGAGTTCCTCAAAGCACTCGCCGCGAAATCCTGACGGTCAGTCCTCTCTCGGTCGGTTTCGGCTCTTAAGAAAACCAAATCGATCGGAGGTATATCGCCCTCCGCAGGGTAGCCTCACAAAAACGGTCCTAGCCCGCGTCAGCCAAGTCCCGTCATCGGCCGACCAACGCCCCCGGCCGACCTAGCGGCCCACAACTCCCAGTCATCGGACCGCATGAGCACGTGGTATTTGCCAGATGGTCCAA
>JBEVND010000231.1:0-3119 GCA_040508285.1 Rariglobus sp.
CGCTTGTATGGGGCCGGGGCCTTGCCGCGTTTACTGGCGGCGATTGTCGCGGTGGTGGGGGGGGGCGGGGTCGGCTCGTGGGTCGTCGAAGGACTCGCGCGCTCGGGGGTGGGCGCGCTGACGTTGATCGATCTCGATGACGTGTGCGTCACGAACGTGAACCGACAACTCCCCGCGATCGACGGTAATATCGGCCGGCCCAAAGTGGCGGCGCTGGCGGAGCGGGTTCGGCTGATCAATCCGGCGTGCCGGGTGACGACGCACGTTGAGTTTCTCACAGCGGAGAGCGCGCCGCGGTTGTTGGCGGAAAACTATGCGTGGGTGGTGGACTGCATCGACGACGTCGCGAACAAGGCGCTCCTCATTGCCACCTGCGTGCAGCGGCGGCAGCCGGTCCTGACGGTGGGCGGTGCGGGCGGGAAGCGCGATGCGACGCGCATTCGGGCGAGCGATCTTGGCGATGCGCACGGCGACGAGTTGTTGAAGCAGGTGCGGCGCCGGCTGCGACGCGATCACGGTTTTGCGCGCGGCGAGGGGAATCACTACGAGGTGCCGTGCGTGTCGTCGCAGGAGAAACCCCTGTTCCCGTGGGCGAATGGCACGTGTGCGACCGAGCCCGAGCCAGGTTCGAATCTGCGACTCGATTGCGCGTCGGGTTTCGGTACGGCGGTTTTTGTCACGGCGCCCTTTGGCTTCGCGGCGGCGGGCGAAGTGGTTCGGCGCGTGGCGGCGGGTTGAGCCGGCGTTAGAGAAAGAGCCGGCGGAAATTTTGCTCCACTTGGGCGGCCAACGCCTCGACCGGCATCTCACGGAGTTGGGCGAGCGCTTCGTAGGCGACGACCACGTTCGCGGGGTGGTTGACGGCCTGGCGGGTGGTGGCGTCGACCGGCAGAGGGAAACGATTCAGCTCCGGTGGCGGCGCTTTTTCGGGCGCATCGGTTTCGACCAGCAGGCGATCGAGCGGGATCAGTTTGAAGTTCGCCAGACGGGCCGCGTGGCGGGGCGCGAGCCACTCGAGGTTGAAGGAAAAGTAGGCGCCCAGTTCGACGAAGGAGCGGACCATTTCGGCGGGGCCGCCGTAGCCGTGAAGAAGAAATCCGCGTGGGCTCCGCGGCGATTGCTGGAGGGTGTCGAGCACGGCGCCAAAGGCCTGCACGCAGTGGATGGAAGCGGCGCGACCGAGTTCGGCCGCGAGCCGAAGCTGCGCCGAAAACACGTCGAGCTGTTCGGCGAGGGTGGCCACGCGCAAGCCGCCGATGCGCGGGTCGTCGGGACGGATGCCATCGATGATCCAGCGATCGAGCCCGATCTCCCCCACACCCGCGCGGGGATCTGCTTCCAATTGCGCGCGCAGATTGGGCAACCAGTCGGCGGAAGCGGTCCCGCAATCCCAAGGATGGATGCCGTAGCTTGGTAAAATCTCGGGAAATTCGCCTGCAAGTGACGCGACTTGATGCCACTCCGCCTCATTGGTGGCGTTTACTGCCGCGAATTTTAAATTAATAGACGCCAGACCTTTAAGCACCTTTTCCCGATGCGGATCGAGCGACGGAAAATGAAGGTGTTGGTGGGCGTCGTAGAGTGGTGGCACGGCGGGTCAAGGTGGCATCGATCACTCTCAAGTTGGAGTCGAAAGTGGCCGTTAGTAGGGAAACAAACTTTTACGGCAGGACCCGTCCATGACGGAAAAAAATCTAATCATCGATCTCCCCGAACTCCGCCTTCCCCGAGATATGGCTTGGCGGGTAAAGTTCATCGAAGCGGTTGAACAGCATGCTCGCCGTCTCGGACTGGCGGGCCGCTTTGAAGTGCCGCGGTTCTTCGGCTACTACTTCACGGACTCGCACGCGGTAGTCATCGCGGGCTTGTGGACCGTGTTGGTGGACGACTCCGCGTTATTGCGCAAACTGCGCGAAACAGTGGACAAGCTCACCGACCGCAATTTTGAGATCGGCGCTCCGGACGAGAAGGAGCCGCCCTTCATGCTCGTGAACGACAGTCGCGATGGCTCGTGCTGGATCTGGGAGTTTGACCACGCCCGACGCTTCCTCGAGGGCAGTGCGCCGCTCGCGCAGCGCACGCACGCGGAGGATCTTTTGGATCTGGACGACGAAGCCGATCGCGGTCCGCGTTTTTTAGGCCCCTAAGGCCATCAGTTGTGTGTGTGTGTGTGTGTGATTGAAGCCAAGGCGACTTGAGTTATCTCAAGCCGCCTTGAGCTCGTTGTGGGGAATTGCGGACTGCGGATCTTAGATCGCGGAGCTCTCGGCGGTGCGTGGGGCTTGATTAGGACTATGCTTCCCACCCGGTGACTTGGACTTTATTCCGCAATCCGCATTTCGAATCCTGCGAACTCTGCAACGGAATCAGGCGGCGAGGCGCTCCGGTTCGGGATGCGCGAGCAGCCGGCACTGCGCGCATTGGCGGCATTGGCCGGTGCAGACGTGTTGCTTCGCAGACGGACGGAACTCGACCAACCACTCCGGGCCCGGACCCTGACCGCGGACGGCGGTGTCGTGACGGTGTTTGATGCCGAAGCGAAGTTCGATGAACGCTTCCAGACGCGGCCAGAACTGAACCTGCTCGAGCAGCGGGTTCACGAAATTGGTGATTGGGCAGTAGAACGTGTTCTTCGGATCCTTGTGATGGAGGCCGTGATGATGCGGTGTCTGGAGAATGCGCCAGTCCTGGAGCTTGGAAATGAACCAGCCGTTTTCGGTGCGCGTGCGGTGCGCCATTTTGTGGATCTGGTTGGCGTTGATGCCGACGGCGACGAAGAGACCGAGCTGCCACGAGAGCAGGCCCAGCGGCCAGGCGATGAGCAGGAGCGCGGCGCCGCCGACCACGAGGATGGCCGAACTTTCCCACCACGACAGGCGGGTGAAATAGCGGGGCAGGTGGTGGTGCACGATGTTGGGCACGATGACGTGGCGCCCGATCACGGGGGTGTGTTCGTCGAAATAGGCGTCCTCCGCCCAGTGGACGACGCCAGCCACGAAATCGGCGAGGGCGACGATGAGGACGACTTGCACGGCTATCAGGGGAATCAACAACAGCAGGCTCATAAGGATGGATGGGTTGAGCCGGGTGAACCGGCGCGGCAGGAGAATATCCGAACC
>JBEVND010000241.1:0-3148 GCA_040508285.1 Rariglobus sp.
GTGCGGAAACGCGTGCATCCACTGGCTTTGGCCTATGTGGATTACTTGCCGTGGGAGCATTGCAGCCACCAAAAGGCGACGAGTCTGGGACGGCTTAATCACGCAGACGATCCGGAGAACCGGGGGAACTCCATCGCGCTGCGCCACCTGCAGGCGCGCTGGCCGGGGCTCAACCGCGACTAAAAAGGGCGCCGCCGAGCTGCTCCTCGAAGGACTTGTGGGCTTTGACGGCCGTGAGGAAGTCTGGCTTCGAAAGCGTGTAGGTAACGACCGGTGTGGAGGCTCGCACAGTGGCGTTGCGTGGCTGATCTTTGAGCAGCGCGACTTCGCCGAAGAAGCCGCCGGTATCGATGCTGGCGACGACGCGGGAATCGGCCTGGGATTCGACGAAGATCTGCGCTGCACCCTCGGCGACGATGTAGAATTTATCACCGATCTCGCCTTGGCGGATGATGTCGGTGCCGGGGGCGAAACGCTCTTCGTTCATCTTTTGCGCGATGTCGGTGAGGTCGGAGGGACTCAGGTCTTTGAAGAGCGCGCATTTTTTGAGGATGGCGCAAATGACCATGTTTTCCTTCACGCGGATGTCGGAGACGATGTGGCCGTCCACCATGTTTACGATGCGGTCAGCGACGTTGAGGATGCGGTTGTCGTGGGTGACAATCATCACGGCGGAACCGCGTTCGTCGGCGAGACGGCGGAGGAGCTTCACGACGTTGGCACCGGATTCCTTGTCGAGCGCGGCGGTCGGCTCGTCGGCGAGGATGAGCTTGGGCTGGTTAACGAGCGCGCGGGCAATGGCGACGCGCTGGCGCTGGCCTCCGGACAGATTGCGCGGTTTGTAGCCGGCTCGATCAGCGAGGCCGACGGCGGCGAGCATTTCGTCGGCGATGCGGTCATGATCGGAGCGGGGAGCATCGGTGAGCTCGACGGCCATGCGCACGTTTTGACGCGCAGTGAGGGCGTCGAGGAGGTTGTGCGCCTGGAAAATGAAACCGAGGTTGCGGCGCATCTCCACCTGCTGGACGGGGTTGAGGCCGGCAAGCTCGGTGCCCCAGAGTTTGATACCGCCTTCCTGAACGGAACGAAGCGCGCCGATGAGCGTGAGCAGGGTGGTTTTGCCGGAGCCGGACGGGCCGGTCATGATGACAATCTCGCCCTTATGGATGGTGAGCGTGTTGTCGTAGAGGGCCTGTTTGCGGGCGTCGCCCTTGCCGTAGTGGTGGTTTACTCCGGTGACTTGGATCGCGACTTCTTTGTGGCTGGAAAGACTCATGGCGTGGGCGGTTCAGAACAGGTCGGCGGGATCGGTGGAGTGGACTTTTTTGAGGGCGAGGTGTCCGGCGATCAGACACATGCCGCTCGTGAGGATAAAAATCAGCAGGATGCGGCCCGGCGTGAGGAACATGCGGATCTGCGTGAAGTGCTCGATGACCATGTAAAGACCGGCGCCGGCGAGCAGGCCGGGGATAAAACCGGCGACCGCCATCAGCAGCGCTTCGTGAAGCACGATGCCCGAGATGAAACGCGGCGGGTGACCCATGGCTTTGAGCGTGGCGAATTGGGGGAGATGGTCGTTCACCTCGTTAAAGAGAATCTGGTAACAAATGATGACGCCGATCGCGAAACCTACGATGAGGCCGATGCCGAAGACGATGCCGGCGGGGCTGCGCTGCGTGGTGATGAGGATCTCACGGGAGAGGATTTCGGCGGGCGTGAGCAGCAACGCTTCGGGCGGGAGCGCGGCGAGCAAGCGCTGGCGAACGTCTTCCACGTTGGCGCCGGGCTTTACGCGGATGAGTCCCATGTCGACGATATCGCGCGACTGGCCGTGCATCGCGATGAACGTGTCGGTTCCCATCAACAGGTGACCCTCGTAGGTGAAGTTAGGCCCGAGCTCGAAAAGCCCGACCACTTTTACGGCGGACCGGCCGAGAGTGGATTTCATGCCCACGTCGATCTTGCCGAGTTCGCTGCGCGAAAGCCGGTCGTAGAGAACGGTGCCGGGCGCGCGGAGTGCGGTGCGGTGCGAGGCAATGATGCCGGTGGCGAACATCGGGTCGTCGAGATTGACGCCCAAGTTAAACACGCGATTGCGAGAGCCGTCCTGAGGGTTCCACCAGTAATCCGCACCCGTATAGAGCGCGACCGAGGCTTCAACGCCGGCGACGTCACGAGATCGGTAAACCCAGGCGAGGGGGAATTCCTCGCCGGTTTTCATGTGGTTTTTTTCTTTGTGCGACAGGATGAGATCGCAGTCGAAATACGGCGGGATGTTGGCCGAGCTGTCGTTGGAGCCGTTGAAAAAACCGAGCTCCATGAACATAATCACGACCGAGAACGCGACCGCGATGATTGAGAGGGCCAGCCGCGACGGCTTGTCGATCAACATGCTCCAGGCAACGGGCAATGGGCGAAGGAAGCGCATGGATCAGAACAGATCGGCGGGGTCGGCGCGCTTGATTTTACCGAGGGCAAAAACGGCCGCGATGGCGCACATGGCGAGCGTGAGACCGAGCACGAACAACGCGCGGGTGAGGTCCATGTAGACGGGGAACGAGGACAACGCGCGCAACACCCGGTAGAGTCCGAACGAGAGCAGGAGCGACGGGAAATAGCCCATCAACGAAAAGATAAGGCCCTGCCGAATACCGACCGCGTAAATGTAACGTTCGGTGTAGCCCATGGCTTTGAGCGTGGCGAATTCGCGGAGACGATTGGCGATCTCGCTGGAGAGAATCTGGTAGAGAATGACTGCGCCAACGATGAAGGCGACGAGCATGCCGACCTGAAACATGATGCCCACGGGCTTCACGTTGACGAAGTAGTTTTCCTCGCGCTCCACGAGGTCGGGTTTGGTGAGCACCAAGACGTCGCGCGGGAGGGCTTCGCGCAGGGCGGCGGCGACAGTGACGGGATCGGCACCCGGAGTGACGCGGACAAGGCCGAACTGGTATTGGAGCAGTTGTTGCATTCCGTAGAGGCGCAGAAACGTGTCGTGGCTCACGATGACGCTGCCGTCGGCGAGCAGGCCCATGCCGAGCGCGTAGTCGCCGCGGATGGTGAGCTCCTGCCGGTTCACCACGGCGGGGCCGCCAACCTGCCACGGGCCATAGCTGGCGCGGGAAAGGCGGTCGGTGAGAACAGT
>JBEVND010000310.1:0-4815 GCA_040508285.1 Rariglobus sp.
TGCGGCCCAGCAGACCACCGGATTCTTTGGCGTGTTGAACGGTCACAACCTCCAGATCAGGCGGGCGCACCCAAAACTCATCGGCCGACACCGGACGATGCAGGCCACGTGATCCGCTCGAAATCGCCGCTCCGGAAAATACGCGTGATGGCAGGAAATTGCAGGGTCCGAAGAACGCCGCGACTTCGCGGTTGGCCGGACGTGCGTGCAGCGCTTGCGGTGTATCCACCTGTTGGATGCGTCCGCGTTTGATCACCGCGATGCGGTCGGCGAGGTCGAGCGCATCGCTCACGTCGTGCGTCACGATGAGGACGGTTACTCCGGCTTGGCGCAGGATGGTGTGAATCTCGTCGCGCATGCGGGCCTTAAGACTCGCATCGAGGCTGCTGAAGGGCTCATCAAGGAGCACCAACGCCGGTTGCGGAGCGAGCGTGCGCGCGAGAGCGATGCGCTGGCGTTCGCCTCCGGAGAGCTCGTGCGGCATGCGCGCCTCGCAACCCACGAGACGCACCAGCGCGAGCAGGCGAGCAACCTCGGCGCGACGTTCGGCGGCGCTTTTATGCGTAATGCCAAAGGCAATGTTTTCGGCGACGGTGAGGTGCGGAAACAAGGCGTGGTTTTGAAACACCAGGCCGATGCCGCGTCGCTCGGGCGGCACGACCGCTTGCACGCTGCTAAGCAACCGGTCACCAAGACGAATCTCGCCTGCGTCGGGGGTTTCAAGTCCAGCGATGAGGCGTAGCAGCGTGGACTTTCCCGCACCGCTCTCGCCGACCAACGCGGTGATCGAGCCGGGCTCGGCGGCGAAATTGACATTCTCCACGACCGGCAGGCCGGCGGATGCGAAGCGCTTGGTGATTCCAGTGACGACGAGTCGGCTCATGGCGCGGTTTTTTCCAGCATACGGTTGAGAACGAAAACGCCGACCAAGCCTGTGGCGACGATCAAAAGACACGCGGGCGCGGCCTCGGGCACGCGACCTTGATCAACGAGGTTGAAGGCGCGCGTCGCCAGCGTCTCCATGTTAAACGGACGCAGCAGCAACGTGAGCGGCAGCTCCTTGAGAATATCGACAAACACCAGGATCGCCGCGCCCCATAGTGTTGGCCGGAGCAGCGGCAGATTTACACGAAGCAACGTGCGAATGGGCGACGCGCCCAGGCATCGCGCCGACGCATCAAGATCGCCGCACACGCGCTTCAATCCGGCTTGCGCGGGGAGAAACGCCACGGCGAGGAACCGCGCACTGTAGGCAAACATCAGCGCGGCGACGCTGCCGCTGAGCAGAAGTCCGATGACGGCGTGTCCTGACGCGCCGAATACAGAGCCGAGTCCTTTGTCCATCAGCCCAAGACTGCGCAGCAAGCCCAGCGCAAGCACGGCGGAAGGAATTGCATAACCGAGGACGGCCACGCGGCTCACCCAGCGGACGGCGCGTTGTGAATGCAGGCGCTCGGTGTAGGCCAGCGTGAGCGCGGCCATCACGACGAGCAGCGTAGTGCCGCCGGCGAGCAAGAGCGTGTGGATGATCTGCCGCACAAACTCCCCTTCCCACGCCGAGGCGCCGACATGCCCGCTCCACCAAAGGAGCCGGCCCGTTGGCATCGCAAAACCGACCAGCACGGGCAACACGCACACGGTGATCGCGGTCACCGCGCGCCAGCCCCGCAGGCGATAGCGCATGAGCGGCGCGGTGCTTCCGCCAGCCTCGGTAAATCGGCGGCGCCCGCGCGAGAGCCGTTCCGCACCGAGGAGAAGAAACGTCACCAGCAAGGCGCACGAGGCGATGCGCGCCGCGGAGTCGGGATCACCAAAGGAAAACCAAAAACGAAAAATGCCGATCGTGAGCGTGGGGATGCCGAAGTGCTCCACGGCGCCGTATTCATTCATGACCTCCATGCCCACGAGGATCACGCCGCCGATAATGGCGGGCCACGCAAGCGGGAGCGTCACGCGAAAAAACGCCGCGCCGGGTCCGCAACCCAACATGCGCGCGGCTTCGAGCGCGGTGCGGCTCTGCGTGGCGAAAGCGGTGCGCGCCGCGAGATACACATACGGATAAAGCACCGACGACAGCACCGCGATCACCGCGGCATAGCGCAGCACATCATGTCCCGCGCGCGCGGCGTCGATGCCCCAGTGCGTGCGCATCCAGATGACGATCGGGATGAGGTGGTCGAGCAGGTCGCCGTATCCAAACGCCACGACATACGCCGGCAGCGCGAGCGGGATGACGAGCAGCCAGCCGAGGATGCGACGTCCCGGGAAATCGCACGCGGCAATGAACCAGGCGGTCGCGACGCCGACGACACTGGTGACGAGAGCGGTGCCGGCGAGCAGCACGAGCGAGTTGGTCACGTAGCCGCGAATCGTGGTCGCGGAAGTTTGCGTCCATCCCTCGCTCGGTGTTTGGAAAAGGCTGGCGAGGACCATCGCGAGCGGTCCGGCAATCGCCAGGCCCGCGAGGAGCAGATGAACGCTCCACGGGCTCCACGGCCACGGACGAAAGGGCCGGCGCGCGGCTGGCGCGGGCGGTTGCACGGACGCCGCCGGCGCGGTCGACGGACTCAGGGCCATCCGGCGGTGTTGAACGTTTCGACGGCTTCGCTGTTGCGCGGCCCGAGCTTGGTGACGGCGCTGCGATCCGCTTTGAAGGCGCCGAAATCCTTGAGGACCGGCGAGGCGTTGACGTCGAGCGTGAGCGGATACTCGTGGTTGTTTTCGGAGAAGCGGGCCTGCGCCTCGGGCGAGATGAGATACTCGATGAACTTGATGGCGTTGTCCTTGTTCTTCGCGCTGCGGGTGACGCCGATGCCACTCACGTTGATGTGCGCGCCGCGTCCGTCTTGGTTGGGGAAAAACACCGCGACGGCGTTGCCGGCGTCACGATCCTTGGCGGTCTTCGACGTGCGCAGCAGGCCGATGTAGTAGGTGTTAACGATGGCGACATCGGCGAGACCGGCGGAGATCGCCTGGGCCTGTGCGCGGTCGCCGCCCTGCGGAGCGCGGGCGAGGTTGGACGCCACGCCACGTGCCCAGCCGAGGGCAGCGTCACGACCGTTGGCCTCGATGATCGAGGCGAGCAGCGACTGGTTATACACGCTGCCCGACGAGGTGACGAGGAGGCGGCCCTTCCATTTGGGGTCGGCGAGGTCCTCGTAGGTGGAGAGCTCGGAGGGTTTCACGCGCTCCTTGGAATAAATGATGACGCGGGCACGTGCGGTGACGGCGTGCCAGTGACGGTCCGGGTCGCGCAGATCGGCGGGCACGGTTTTGTCGATCACGGGCGAAGTGACCGGCTGGAGGAGATTCGCGGCCTTGGCACGCTCGAGGCGTCCGGCGTCCACGGTGAACAACACGTCGGCCGGCGAGTTGTCGCCCTCGGCCTTGAGGCGTTCGATGAGCTGGTCGGCGGAGGCTTGGACCACGTTGACCTTGATGCCGGTGGCGGCGGTGAAGTCGGCGAAGATCTGCTTGTCGATCTCGTAGTGGCGGTGGGAGTAGAGGTTGACCTCGCTGGCCTGACTGCCGGTCGCAAATGCGACGGCGGCGGCGCAAACGAGCGACCACAGAGAAAGACGGGCACTGAAATATTTCATGAGAGCAAAAACGCGGTTAAAAGGTGACCACTCCAAGCCAGAGAGACCCCATCTCAACAACAAATCTCGATCCCGCAAACCCCAGTCGTGAAAAATTTCCGTGTCATCCCGCACCGGGGACGTTTTATCTGAACGCTTTTCGCCTTCATGCGCTTCTACAAATACCACGCCCTCGGCAATGATTACATCGTCTGCGATCCCGTAGACTTCCCCGAGTGGGCGGCCAAAGGCGGTCCATCGGTCGACGAGATCCGCGTGGTCTGCCACCGCAATTTCGGTGTCGGCTCCGACGGCATTCTCTGGGGCCCGCTGAAATCCGCGCAGAGCGAGTTCGGTCTGCGCATCTTTAACCCAGACGGTTCCGAAGCCGAGAAATCAGGTAACGGCCTGCGCATCTTCTCGCGTTATCTGTGGGACCAGAAGCTCGCCAAAAGCGACACGTTTACCATCGAGACGCCCGGCGGCCACGTGCAGTCCGTCATCAAGGAAAACGGCAAGCTCATCACCGTGGACATGGGCTCGGTGAGCTTCTTCAGCGCCAAGATCCCGCACGTCGGCCCCGACCGCGAAGTGATCAACGAAAAGATCACCGTGCTCGACCGCGAGTTCACCTACTGCTCCGCCACGATCGGCAACCCGCACTGCGTGCTGCCACTCATGGAAATCTCCTCCGAGCTCGCGCACAAATACGGCCCACACCTCGAGACGCACCCGAACTTCCCCAAGAAGACCAACGTGCAGTTCCTCAAGGTGCTCGATCGGCAGAATATCCAGATCGAAATCTGGGAGCGCGGCGCCGGTTACACGCTCGCCTCGGGCAGCAGCTCCAGCGCAGCCGCGTCGGTCGCGCACAAGCTGGGCCTCGTCGACGACAAGCTCACCGTGCACATGCCCGGAGGCCAGATCGGCATCGAAATCGGCACCAACTACGCGATCCGCATGACCGGCACCGTCAACAAAGTCGCCGTCGGCGACATGCACGCGGAGCTGTTTGAAGTGAAGGTGTAAGGACGAGCGTATGGGGACACGCGTAAAAGATATGCGTGAAACTAGAGTTCTCGGTTAAACCAAAAGCCCGCCGTGATCGGCGGGCTTTTTTTGCGGCCCGGAAAAGAGCTCCGCGGCACGCCGCCGAGTTAAACCGACGCAGAAAATCTTTGGACATCCTCGTCGCAGGCCTGCCTCATTGCGGCAGCTATGATCCATGTTTTGTTTC
>JBEVND010000315.1:0-5067 GCA_040508285.1 Rariglobus sp.
TGCTTGGGAAGAGCCGCCAACAGCATTCGTTCGTTAACTACGCCGGAAACATCCGCTGCGCCCGCCGACACCATCAGCGAGATCTTTGTGCTGCTGACCGCCGCCCGCATGCTGGATGACACGACTTTCCACCCGCACGCCACCAGCCGGCTGATCGCACTCGTGGAAAATAACCGACAACCGGTGCGCACATCGCGCGACGTCGCTACTCGCGAGTTTGCAATCACCACGGCTGGCTTGCGCGCCATCGACACTTATATCCAAGACCCAGAAGCGGCCGCCCAAGTGGAAGCCGCGCTACGGCATTTCCAGAACGAAACTCCTCCGGCCTTAGAGAAGCACTCCGGCAAAAGACCCGGCACCGGTTTGCTCACTTCCCTCGTGAACAATGCCATTCGCGACATCCAGTCCGGCAGCCCCGATTCCGCCAAGAGCACGTTCACCGCTCTCTACGCCTGCGTAATGAAAGTCGATTCTCCGTCCCCCGCCTCTCCCGATAAGGCCGTCCTCACGGCACGTTGATCGCGCTCATTTTGCCCTTCTTTTTCCAGCCATGAACTACCTCCATCACGTCGCCTCCGTTGTCCTCCGTTCCGCCCTTGTTACCGCCGGTATCGCCATTGTTACCGCTTCGCTTTCCGCTGCCGCCCCCGACCAAGGTCTCGTAGCCAAATGGACGTTTAAGAACGGCGCGCTCACCAGCACGCCAGGCAATTTTCCGCTGACGCCCAGCCGTCCCTTCACTCCTAAATCCCAAAAAGGAGCCATCACCCTCAGTGATCGCCAATACCTGATCGCCCCCGCAATCAGCTCCGAGGAATTTCCCGCGCTCACTCAATCAGTAACGATCTGGGCGCGTATCCGCATGGATGCGCTGCCGACGGATTATGAGATTAATCTCCTCGGCCTGCAGGACGCGCCCGATGCCGGCGATTGGTCCAACATGGTTTTCTCCCTCCTCTACCGACCAGTCGGCGGCGACGTCACCCAAGCCGGCTTTTCCTTCCTCAGCCGCGCCGCCACCGGCACCCAGCTCGGCGTGGGTTCCTCGCGCTTCCAACCTGCGCCCGTCGGCGAATTCATCGATGTCGCCTTGGTCTTCAACGCTGGCCTCAATTCCGCCAGTATGTGGGTTGACGGTGTCCTCGTCACCAGCCGTCACCACGATGCCACCAGCCTCCAACGCTTCGGAGGCTTTGGCATCGGCCAACTCAAATCCCCCGGCTCAATCATGGGCATCACCACCTACGACGAGATCCGCATCTACTCGCGCGCCCTCAGCGAAAAAGAACTCACTGCGCTGAAACCCACGCAGGACTAAGACACGCGTCCGCCCTTCAGACCCCATGACAACGTCCTTCGTTCGCACCGCCCTCGCGACCGCCGCCGCTCTGTTGTTCAGTGCCGTCGTTTATGCCGCGACCCCCGTGTGCATCATGCAGCTGGGTGATTCGCTCACCGCCCAATCCGACGCGCGCAAAGCCCTCTACGACCAGCTCACGGCGGACGGTTTCACGTTTGAATTCGTCGGCTCAAAAGGCGCCGCCCCGCTCCGTCACGAAGGCCACAGCGGCTACACCATCGGCCCCGACGACAGCAAGCCGGGCAGCCTCTTTGCAAACATCGACGCATGGATTCCCGCCGCGAAGCCCGACATCATCACCGTCCTCGTCGGCAACAACGACTACAACGGCAAGCCCGGCGTTGACCCCGCGACCGCCCCCGAACGCATGACCGCGTTTCTCAACCGGCTGCACGCACTCGCACCCAACGCCACCATCCTCGTTTCCTCCGTTCTCAAAATCGCCTGGAAAGACGACTACGCCGGCGCGCTCAACCGCGCCCTGCCCGACATCGTCAAACAACAACAAGCCGCCGGTCGCCGCATTTACTTCGTCGATCTGCACACCGAGGTGGACTTGCTCAAAGGCGAGCGCCCCTACGACAAACCCGGCGGCGACTACACCGACGGCACCCACCTCAACGCCTCCGGCGGCAAAAAACTAGCCGACGGTTGGTATGCGCACCTGAAGCCGTTGCTTAAGCCTTAACCTGTTTTCTCCCGCCACTCCCGCGGCGTGCAGCCCATGCGCGCGCGGAACTGGCGGGCGAAATAGTTTCCGTCTCCGAACCCCGCCGCCAGCGCTGCCTCCGTCACGCTGGCGTCCGTATCGCGCAACAAGTGGCACGCGCGCGCCAGCCGCACTTGCAGCAGGTAATCGATTGGCGACGTGCCCGTCACCGCCTTGAACGCCCGCTTGAATGTGCTCAGCGACATGCCCGCTTTTTTCGCCAGCACGTTCAACTCAACCGCCTCGGCATGTCTCTCCTCGATGTGCCGGATCGTTTTCTGCACCGTCAGCAGTCGTCGTCCTGCGGGTGATGCGTGCGCGCCATAACTGCGCGCCAGTCGCACGATCACTTGAGTGAACAACGCCTCCACCAGCGCTGCTCCGCCTTTCACGTAAGCCCGCGTCTCTGCCTCCAGCTCGCGTAAGAGTGTCGTCACGCGCTCCAGTTCCTCCGGCGGCAACCGCAGGTGCCCCGCGAAGCCCTGCGCATCGCGATATTTCGGCTCCGACTCAAAGAGCGCCTGCCAACCCGCGATCCTTCGCACTTCCTCGGAAATTTCCGGCAAACGCTTCGGCAAAAACAACACGTTCACCAAGCTCAGCCCGCGCACCTCGGCAAAACCATGCGGCTGCTCCGGCGGAATAAAAAACACATCCCCCGCCGTGATCGGATACCGTCCTTGCGCGGTCACATGCGCCGCGCTTCCGCCGGTGATGATCGTCAGCTCCGCGAACTCGTGGCGGTGCAAGCCCATCGCCCCCTGCGACGGCATGGCAAACACCGCCACCGGTAGCTCCGGCACCAAAAGATAATCAGCGACCCGCAGTCGTTGCATAAGAGTGAGCCGAACGTGCTATCGCCCTGCCGCTCCGTCAACTTATGCCGGTTCCACCCGTAGAACCGGAACCGCATTCAGACGCACAACACCCTTGTTTTACCCGCTCAGCGGTCATGAATGGGAGCACGATGCGTTACCCCGTTCTCGTTCTCGCGCTGCTTTGCTTCGGTTCCGCGCTTCACGCCGATGTCACCCTCGCGCCGTTGTTCACCGATCACGCCGTGCTTCAGCGCGACAAACCCGTTCCCATCTGGGGCACCGCCTCTCCCGGCGAAAAAATCTCCGTCTCTTTTGCCGGCCAAACGCTACCAACGACCGCGGCGGCCAATAAAAAGCGGACTGAAGCGGTCCGCGCTACACTAACGATATCGGTCTTCATGGGGATACTGATGGGGTTAACTGACATGCCAACACGGACAGAAAGCAGTGGCTGATCCCCGTGTTTTCAGACGCGGGACAAGCTTGGAAAACGTAACCGCCCAACCTGACACCACGCGGCGATCTCCGCCGCGCCAACACCTCAGCGGACGCGACGACGGCGAACCGTGCCGACAGCGCCGAGCGCGCCCAAACCGAGCAGCATCGCCGCGGAGGCAGGCTCGGGGATCGGCGAGGTGGTGACGGTGAAATTGGAGAACTGGGTCACCAAGGAATCGGTGCTATTGTTAAGGCGATAACCGAAATACGTGCCGGTTAAAGGCGAGGTGTCGGTGGCGGTCACCGACTGGCTCTGCGTGCCATTGGTGAGCGTAAACGTCATGTTCAACG
Source organism: Rariglobus sp. (assembly GCA_040508285.1). GTDB lineage: Bacteria > Verrucomicrobiota > Verrucomicrobiia > Opitutales > Opitutaceae > Rariglobus. The sequence goes on from JBEVND010000315.1 coordinate 3,680, forward strand.
TCCCGCCGACGTAGGTGCTGGTCAGACTCATCGTGTAGTTCGTTCCAACTACAAGCGACGTCGCAAAGGTGGCAGCCGTGGACGAGAAACCGGACGTATCGTTTTGCGCAATAATCCGCATCTGGCCGCCGCTGGCGATGTCGGCCACGTAATTGGAGCCGAAACCGGGAGTGATGTTATTACTGAACGCTGCAAAACCAATAAATTCACCCGCTGAACCGTCCGTGATTTTAAAGGACGAGGTCATGGTGAAACTCTGCAACGCGCTGGTGGCATTGGTGAGCTGAACCACGGAGGTGAAGTTGCCGGCCGAGGCCGAGCTGGTGACCTGGTAGACGTTGGACGTGCCCGTGTTCACGATTCCCCACGTGGCCGGTGCGCCACCTCCCGAGGTCCATTCGGTGACGGTGCCTGCCTGAAAGTTGTCGGAGTAAGGCACGGTGGCCGCAAACGCTGACGACGCCGCCACGATAAATCCAAGAAGGGCACAGGGGTAATTTTTCATGGGAGTAATGTAGCTTCACCCTGCCCCCGCACCTTCCCCTCGCAACAGGACACGGGCACCGACGCCCCCTTCGATTCAGCCCGCTGAACAACCCGGCAACCGAAGACGCCCCCGCAAAGACGACACGTTTCGGGGCCATCCTAACCGACGGACGAGCGCGGGTTAGACCCCATTGAGGCCCGCGAGCGATTACCTCATAATAGGTGGCTTCACGTCTCACCATCAGCCCTTCCGATATGTCCTACGAAATCAGCCCGACCACCAACGCCAAGTTCATGTTCAACCTCAAGGCGGAGAACCATCAGGTCATCCTCACCAGCCAGGTTTACGAACAAAAGCAGTCCGCCCTCGATGGCATCGCCTCCGTGCAAGCCAACGGCCCCTATTCCAAAAATTTCGAGCACAAGGTTTCCACCGCCAGCGAACCCTACTTCGTGCTCAAAGCCCAGAACGGCGAGATCATTGGCACCAGCCAGATGTATTCCTCCGCCGCTGCGGCCGAAATCGGCATCACGTCAGTCCAGCTTAATTCGCGTTCCCAAGAGATCACCACGGTCGAGTGATCGTCAGCTCCAGCCGACGCTAGGCTGGGTAGGCAACTCGCCTTGCCGGCGCGCGCTGGTGGGTGCCGTGTCGGCAAGGCGCTGCTGATCCCGCAGCTCTTTCGCTACCGCCTTACGTCGGAGCGCCACCTCCAAACGCGTTGTGCCCGCCTGCGCCGGTTTCTCCTGAAGTCTCCGACCAAATGAGCACGCCGTCCGGCGAAAAGCATCGAGCTCCCGCGTGCCGCCGCCAGCCGAAGCGCAGACCTATTCCGGCGGACGAATGTGAATATCTTTTCGTCGCTTTGCGGACGGGGATATTTCTGCATGCGGGCACTTCG
>JBEVND010000322.1:0-3133 GCA_040508285.1 Rariglobus sp.
GGACGAAATTCAGGATTACGCGCTCGGCCGACAGCAGGATGCGCGGGTCGCCCGTGAGCGTCGCGAGAACATCCCCTTTGGCCAGTGATTTACCGTCGCGCGAACGGAGCTGCACCGAGGCGTTGCCGCCGTAAGAGGACAGGATGAGCGGGATCAACGGAAGTCCGCACACGGTCAGGATCTCACGGGCAACAAGATCGGCGGAGCCTTGGCGCGGGGCGGTGGCGAGCGCGGCGGTCGAGCGGTCGCCGGTGACGCGAGGTTTCACCCGCAAGCCGAGGCCGGCTAGATCTTCGTCGCGGGCGAGTTCGATGAGTTTGCGCAGCGAGGAGACGTCGAGATCGTCCCACGAAAGGCGTTTGAGCAAAGTGTCGGCGAGGGCGGGCATTGCGGCTGACCAGTGACCAAGGACGCGCGACCAATGGCAAGCCTCGGAGTTGCGCGCGAGGGCAGTGTGGTTATCCAGAAGGAATGACTCCCGAAGAGGTAAAAGCCCTGGCCGACCCCGCAAAACTCAGTCTCCCCGTGCAGGCCCTGTGGCATGACGCGCATGGGAATTGGGACCGCGCCCATGACGTCTGCCAGCAGGCGAAGAATCGCGATGGCGATTGGGTGCACGCTTATCTGCATCGCAAAGAGGGCGACGCGGGCAACGCCGCGTATTGGTATTCGCGCGCCGGCCGACCCGTGCCGGCGGCAGGTGTTTCGCTCGAAGACGAGTGGGCGCAACTGGTGCGCGTGTTAATCACCGCCTGAGTTCGGCTCCCGCAGCGATCCGCTTCTGATCCCTCCCTCGACCCGTCCGGTGAGGTCACAAAAAATCCGCAACACCGGAGAGGTCGTTGCGGAATAGAATGGCTGCCCGACTAGGACTCGAACCTAGACAAAGCGAGTCAGAGTCGCTTGTGCTACCATTACACCATCGAGCAGTGAAAATCGTGTGGATTGCGCTCACTAAAAGTGGAGCCGGCGATGGGATTCGAACCCGCAACCGCCTGTTTACAAAACAGGTGCTCTACCGTTGAGCTACGCCGGCGAAGTAAAAGCCGACACGATAAGATGTGAGAAAAAGAACGATGCCAACTAACTAAAACCGCCCGCGGCACTGGCCTTGGGCGGAAAATTTGGTGGTTCCCCCGGGACTCGAACCCGGAACCAATTGATTAAGAGTCAACTGCTCTACCATTGAGCTAGGAAACCAAAAAACGAGGGGTGAGAAACTCAAAACGCGGACGCTTTTGTCAACGGTCTTTTTGGAATTCTTTCGAATAATTCTGCGTTCTCCACTCACGCCCGTCATCAGCACCATGGTTGCTCGTTGTGAAATAGGAGAGGAACGCGTCGTCGGTTCCGCCAGAGCTATTCTTGTGTGAGCCAACTTTCCCCTTGCCAAGCGAACCCTCACGCCCTGTTTTCTTCCGCTCCCTCCATGCAAAAGACCAAAAAGTCCGTCGCCAAGCGCTTCAAGATTTCCGGAACCGGAAAGCTGATCCGCCGCACGCCCGGTTTCCGTCACTTGCTTTCCGCAAAGAGCACGAAGCAAAAGCGTCGTGCCTCCAAGGACAAGCTTGTGGCTCCCGGCCATGCCAAGCCGCTTAAGCGCTGCTTGCCGTATGGCCTCTAAGCCAAGGGCATAAACCACAACTCGCCAGTCAGGTGAATCCTAACGAGACGACCTGACGGCCCAAAAAATACATATAAAACAACATGCCTCGTGCAACAAACTCACCCGCTTCACGTAAGCGGCACAAGAAGGTCCTTAAATACGCCCGCGGTTACTTCGGCAACAAGTCGAAGCTGTTCCGCTACGCCAAAGACGCTGTCCAGCATGCCTGGCAGTATGCTTATGCGGCTCGCAAAAAGAAGAAGGGCGACCGTCGCAGCCTGTGGATCATCCGTCTGAACGCCGCAGTGCGCGCTCACGACATCACCTACAGCCGCTTCATCGAGGGTCTCCACGCCGCGAACATCCAGTTGGACCGCAAGGTTCTCTCCGATCTCGCGATCCGTGACGAAGCCGCCTTCACCGCCGTCGTTAACCAAGTTAAGGACGCGTTGAAGACCAAGGCCGCCGCTGCCGCGAAAGCCTAAGCTCTTCCCAACGCGAGCCTGCCCGGCTCGCTTTTAAGGCACGGTTCACCTTCGCGGTGAATCTGCCGCCGAAGGACGGGCCTCATTTTTGAGGTGCCGTCCTTTTTGTTTTTCCTCTTCGGACCATTTGCTTCCGACTTCTTTTTTTCATGCAAGACCAGCTCTCCGCCCTTCTCGCCAAAGCCGCCGCTGAATTTCCGGCCATCGCCACGCGTCCCGACTTTGAAGCCGCCAAAGCCCGCTTCGTCGGTCCCAACGGCGAACTCACCGCGCTCATGAAACAGATGGGCTCCGTGCCCAAGGAGCAGAAGCCCGTCGTCGGCAAGCTGGTCAACGAGGCCAAGACCGCCTTGCAAGCGCACCTCGACGCCGCGCTCGCCCGCATCGAAGCCGCCGCGCTCGCCTCCCAACTTGGGCCGTCCGTCGATCCCACGCTGCCGTCGCCCGATCGCGCCCTCGGCACCCATCACCCGCTCACCCTCGTCCGCGAGGAGATGACCCGCATCCTTCGCAAAGTCGGCTTCACCGTCGTCGAAGGCCCCGAGGTCGAGACCGAGTATTACTGCTTCGATGCGCTCAACACGCCCGCCGACCACCCGGCCCGCGACGCGCAGGATACTTTCTATCTCCCCGAGTCCGCCCGCTTCGGCAACGTCTCCAAAAAGAACCCGAACGAGAAATATCTTCTCCGCACGCACACGTCGTCTGTGCAGATCCGCACGATGCTCAAGGGTGAGCCGCCCATCCGCATCGTCTCGCCCGGGCGCGTCTATCGCCGCGACACCACCGACGCCACGCACTCCGCCAACTTTCACCAGCTCGAGTGCCTCTACGTGGACAAAAACGTCACCGTCCGCGACCTGAAGGCGCTCCTCGATTACATCTTCGCCTCGCTTCTCGGCAAAGACACCAAGACCCGTTTTCGCCCGCACTACTTCGGCTACACCGAGCCCAGCTTCGAGGTGGATCTCTCCGCCACGCATCTTCTCAAGGTCAACAAACCGTGGATCGAAATCGGCGGCTGCGGTATGGTCGACCCCAT
>JBEVND010000337.1:0-4922 GCA_040508285.1 Rariglobus sp.
GACAGGTGGCACCCCCAGATCGCGCAGGCGCTTAAACGCCGCCAGCACGGAGGCATCAAACGCCTCGTCACCGGAAGATTTCAAGATGCGCACGTCGCTCACCGTGCCATTCGCGCGGAGAACGAACTCGACCTGCGTCTGCAACGCATCGCTTAACCCCGCCGGTTTTTCGTGCGCAGCGCGCAGGCGACTTAAGAGATTTCCGAAGTAGGCCTCCTGGACGTCACGGTTATCTGGAGAGGCCGGCGCGTTTAAGGCGCCCGGTGCGCCGCCCGACGGCCCCGTCGCGAGCACATCATCGACATTGATCCGTGGCCCGCTCGCCGTCGTCGCGCCGGATGGACGCGCCGAAACCGCCCCCGGCTGGGCCGGCAAGGGATGCGCACGCCGGTGCTGCGCCAGCGTGGTGGGCGTCGTAGAGGAGGACGCGGTCGGAGTCGTGGTCGCGTTCGTAGTCGTCGCCTGAGTGGGCAGCATTGCCGGCGTGCGCGGAGTCACCGGTGGGGTGGCCACTGGCCGCGTGCTGGGGCGCGGTGGCGTGGAAGGGGATGCGTGTGGACGCACCACCGGCGGCGCGACGGGCGTCACCGGCTGCGGACGACTCGAGGCTTCCGGCGGGGTCGTCGGTTCAACGCGCGGCAGCGAACGTTCGGGCGGTGCCACGGGCGTAAATCTCACCGGTGAAAGCGAGGACGTGCTTGTCAGGTTCCCCTGTGCGGGTGGCGACGCAGGCTGCGCGACAAAACCATCCGGCGGCATCTCGATCACAAACGGCGGCTCCACGGGGCGAACCATGAGCCAAAACATCAACCCGGCCACCGCCGCATGAATCAAAATTGATAACACAAGAGGCTGAGCGGTGCGGGCATGCATGGCGTGAGTGGGCTCCAGATTTCTTGGTGCATCACGCGGGCTTCACAAGCCCGCGTCGGAACGAAGGCCACAAAAAAACCGCCTTCGAAGAGGCGGTTAAAATGGTGGACTCAACTGGACTCGAACCAGTGACCCCCTGCGTGTGAAGCAGGTGCTCTAACCAACTGAGCTATGAGTCCCAAAGGTCGGCCACGCTGGGGAACGCCCTCGGGCAAATCAACATCGTTTTATCGGTTTGTGCGCGAGCCGTCGAAATCCCCGTTACCCGCTGCACGTGCGCCCGCTCCCCTATCGAGCGTCGCCCAGAGGAGCTTAGCGGACGATCCGGCGCTGGATCGGCTTCGTTAGCTCTTTTTCACCTTCACCGCACGCAGGCGGCCGGCATTTACCGTGCGGCAGATTTCGCAGGTCATCCCGTCACAGCCGCGCGCCGTGCAGTGTTCTCGGCCGTAGTAGATGATGCGCAGGTGCAAGGCGTTCCAATGCGCCTCGGGAAACAGTTTCTTCAAGTCCCGCTCCGTGCGCACCACATCCGCTCCCGCCTTGGTCAGCCGCCAGCGCTGAGCCAGCCGATGGATATGCGTGTCCACCGGAAATGCCGGCACACCGAACGCCTGAGACATCACCACCGAAGCGGTCTTGTGCCCCACGCCCGGCAGCTCTTCGAGTTCTTCGAACGTGTGCGGCACTTGTCCGCCGTGGTGATCGATCAGCATTTCCGAAAGCCGGTGAATCGCTTGCGCCTTGCGCGGAGCAAGCCCGCACGGACGCACATGCGCATCGATCTGAGCGACCGTGAGCTTCACCATGTCGTGCGGGTTATCCGCCTTCGCGAAGAGCCCGGGAGTTTGCAGGTTCACGCGCTTATCCGTGCACTGCGCCGACAACAGCACTGCGATCAACAACGTGTAAGGGCTCGTGTGATCCAGAGGAATGGGAGTCTCCGGATAAAGCTCCGCCAGCCGCGCATCGACGTAAACGGCGCGCGAAGCAGGGGTCGGGAAATCGGACAGCGACGTAGGCACGATCAGGCATTACCTCGCGCACATCCGCCCTTTGGCAATCGCGGATCGCGACTCAGGGAAGCTGCGCGAGTTCGGATCCCTTTTCGCTCTCGATCGAGGACGGCGTGTCAACCAAACGACGAATGATGGGATACGCTCCCGTGCGACTCGCAGAGGGATAAAAGATCAACGTCACCCGGTCTTTCGACGACATGCTAAACTCGTGCCTGCCCGTCGACAGCCAGGAACCTTCGACTTGAGATGCGAGTTGGAGCGAAACCTTGGATCGCCCCATATGTGCCTCGCCCACTCCTTGGGGAATTGTGATTCTCTGCCCGGCATACAGACCAGCGTATTCACGACCCGATACATTGATGGTCGTGAAATGCCCCGGCGGCGTGCGGCTGGTGCTGTCGTCCACACCGTGAACGTCATATTTCAAGCCATCGTGCGCAGGGCTCTCTCGGGGGAAAAAAAGAAGCAGCAGGTTGGTCGCCCCTTTTGGAATCGTATAAACCGCCACGGGTCTCGGAGCCGCTGACTCGATCGTGTCAGCTTCGAAAAAGCTCAGCTGCTCCGCTCCTTTGTAAACATACACCGCAGACCTGTAGGCGCTGTAGAATTTAAGCGCGCGCGGCTCACCCTCCGTCGTCGACCGATAGGCGAGGCCGTCTGCCCCACCGAGGGCAAATACCGTGAATTTCAAACTAACCTCTTTTGCGGGCGTCGCCGGATCGGCGGCTCGCGCCGAAGACACCGCGACACCGAAAAGCAGCCCCAGCAGCAGGAACGTGCGGATTAAATATCGGAGGGAGATAGCCATCGGAATGAAATGATTTTGAACCGACGCCCGAAGGCGCCCGTCGGTTTTTCGACATTGTCTGCCGGATCAACCGTTTCGGGAAAGCGTTGGACTGTAGCCTCCAGCCATGCCTTGCCGGCCGTATCCCCCGTGATGGGATTGATAGACTCTCCGTAGGTGCGGATCATAAACGTGTCCGATCGAGCACGCAGGTAAGGTGCCAACGCCGTGAGAATATCCGCCTGCGTCAACGTGAGCGAACTCAGCCCCGCGCCATATTGACCGCCCGACATCGTGACCGTGTCCAACGGCTTGATCTCATCGGGATTAAGTCCGGCGGTGTCGATCGCCGCCTCGATCAAGCTCGGTGTGCCTGCGCCGGACTCTGGTCCGAGAAACTCTTCCAACGTGCGAAACGGCCCTTTGCTCGTGGCGCGCAGCTTGATGCAGCGGACAATTTCCTCCGCCAACGTCTCGATCTGATCCGTCGTCACGCGGTGAGCAGTGATGCTGGCATCGATCGGGGCACTGGTTGAGCCTTGGGTGCTGTAACCACGCACCCCGAGACGAAATGCGTGCGTGCTAAACTGACGGGTATCCGGAGCCGAGGAAGTAACTGGCTTCCAAAAATAGGTTTCCTGCGCGGAATGCGAAAACCGAAAAAACGCAGGCGCTACCGTGGACGTGCCCAATGACTCATCCGAATCGAATTTTTCCGTAACCGACGCCGTGGAAGTTTTCTGCGTGCCCAGCGTGTTACCTGATGCCGTCTCGATATCGGCCCCGATAAATCCATCAACACTTCGCACTCCCGACAGCACCGCACGCCATGCGCCGACGCTGGTGGAGTTCACGTTAAAACCTCCCGCCTGCAGTAAATGTTTTGATGCCAGCGCACCTTCTGCTTGAAGCGCCGCTGCCGAGGTCACGTTCACCGGTTGCAGATTCCAATTCGGCAGAGGCTGCCCCGCGTTCAAGTTCGGCACGTTTGTATTTCCAACGGGTGGAAGTCCGGAAAAATAGAAGCGATCAAACACCGCGTTGTCGGCACCGCCCCACGAATTCCCCAAATAGTAGGCGCGTTTCCCAGAAACCGCCAGGTGCTGCAGCACCCCCAGCGAGAGCAACGGCGATCGCGGCAACTCGAAAAGCGGCGCATCATTATAACTGGAGAGAGCCGCCGTAGTCGTGCCTTGGATACGATAGAGAAGACTTCCAGGAAGTGCGGTTTCGGGGTCGGCGGCGTTGTAGGCCGCAGGATCGAGCGGAGGATTGAAGTCTACCGCAGGATTGAACCCGGTCCAGACCGTCGCCGGCAAAGTGCGATCATGAGGCGCATAAGACTTCAGCCAGCTGCGGTCGGAATCGGCAGCCCAAGGTTGTTTTAGGCGAACTGCATAGGCAAACCACTTGGTGCTAGGCGTGGCTGTCGCCGGAATGGTGAAAGCCGAAAACGCGGGTGTGGTGTAGGTAGCCAGCGTGCCCGACGAATTCTTGAGCGTGATAGTCAGCCCAGCCACCGCTGGGGCACTGACACCAATACCCGTTGAACCACCCGCAAGCGCGCCGCTCGCATAATACACCCTTCCCGCGCTGCCGGTATTCTTGTTGTAGAACTTAAGCACCTCGTTGATCGCCCCATCGCCGCTATTCTTCGTCATCCAACCATACACGCGACCGGGCAACCAAGACTGACGATCTGCCTGCGGCCCCGTGGTAAAAGGAAGATAGACCCTCATCGCGCCTGAGCTGGACTCCTGAAGACTCGCAGGCAGCTGATTCTGCAGGTGCACCGTTGCTGAATTGGTTCCCGCAGCATTTACAATGGTGATCTGAGGAAGACCGGAAATGGTAACTTGAAGATCATTCTGCACAGCCAAGGCAGAGGTATAAGGGTTCCATAGACCCACGTAGACCTTGGTGCCTAGCTGGTAGCCCGAGGAAAAATTAACGCTGAACTGCAACACTACCTCGGTGATCACCGGGGAAACGCCAAACACGAGTCCGGGAACGGGATCCGAGGAAGACGACGAGAATGTCTGAGTGATCGCATAACGGCGCCGACTTGAATCCGCATCGTTGATGGCCGGGAACACCGCACTAGCACCTGCTAACGTCTCGCCCGGCTTCTCCATGTAGCCACTCCCTGAATACCTCCCGTCAAAGTTAGCATACGCCGCGAAAGCCGCTCCGAGTTCATCGGGCTTGAGCGACAAGTCCCGCATCAGGCCCGCATGGGCATC
>JBEVND010000408.1:0-10939 GCA_040508285.1 Rariglobus sp.
CGGCGAAACATCGCGCGCTTCCAGCCGTTCACTTCGGATTCAATGGACTGCGCAGGCCGCGCTTGATTTGCGTGGCGGCTGGTTTCTCCAGTTTACGCAGTGCCTTGAGCATCTTCTCAAAATCCTTGGGCAACGGCGCGCGCAGATCGAGGACCTTGCCGGTAACCGGGTGCTTCACCACCAGATGCTCGGCGTGGAGCATCATGCGCGTGGGCTGCGTCGGGAGGCGCGGACTCGCCTTCCAACCGTAAACCACATCGCCGAGGAGGATGTGCCCGAGCGACTTCATGTGAACGCGAATCTGATGCGTGCGCCCGGTGTGAATCGTGCAACGCATGAGCGATGCGAGGTTGCCGCCGAAGACCTCCACACGCTCCCAATCGGTGTGCGCATCGCGGCCGCCCGGCCCCTCGACGATCGCCATTTTGTGGCGCTGCGTGGGGTTGCGACCGATGGGCTTGCGCAGACTGCCGCTCAGCAAGGGGGAAACCCCATCCACAAGCGCTAGATATTGTTTATGCGACGTGCGCGCGGCGAATTGCTCGGCGATGCCACGGTGAGCTGCGTCGGTTTTGGCGACCAGCATCACGCCGGAGGTTTCACGATCGAGACGATGCACGATGCCGGGACGCTCGACGCCGCCGATACCGCTCAACTCGCCTTCGCAGTGAGACAGCAGCGCATGAACGAGGGTGTCGTCGCCCGTGCCCGCGCCCGGATGCACCACCATGCCTGGTGCCTTGTTGATCGCGAGGAGGTGCTTGTCCTCAAAAATGACGTCGAGCGGGATATCCACCGCCTTGAGCTCCGTCGGCTTGACCTCGGGAAATGTGAAAACGAGTTCGTCGCCGCTGACCACATCGGCGCTACGATCGATGACCTTGCCGTTGCGCGTCACCAACCCTGCATCGAGGCAGCGCTGGAAGGCCACACGGCTGTGCTCGGGAAACGCCGTCGCCAGCACTTTGTCGGCGCGGGCACGTGAAGAATCGGGAGGAACAGTGTAGCTGGTGGACATGCGAGCGGACGAACTTCACCCGCTTTTGGCGGCAAGGCGATCAATCTCCGCAATCATCACCCGACGCGTCTCTGTCGGCACGTCGGCCACTTCCCAGCCATTGCGGGCCAGTTGGGCCAACTCTGCACGGGTAAATCCCGCCTCGGTGGCTAACGCGTGATATTCGCCGTTGAGCGTATTGCCAAAAACCAGCGGGTCATCGGTGCTGATCGTGCAACGCACACCGGCGGCCATGAGCGCACGCAGCGGATGCTCCGCCAACGAGGGCGTAACGCACAGCTTTACGTTACTCAACGGACACACGTCCAAGGTCACATCGCGCTCCGCGGCGAGCGCGACCACGGCAGGATCTTCGATCGCGCGGATGCCATGCTGGATACGCGTCGCTCCTAGTTGCTCAATGGCCTCACGAACGCGCTGTGCACCATCAAACTCACCGGCGTGGGCCTTGGTGATTTTGCCCGCGGCTCGTAGCCGCGACCAAACTTGAGCGGTCCACGGTTCCGTCGGCAGCGTTTCCAGCCCGTGTAAATCAACGCCAGCGAGACCGTCCCAGTTTTCAAGATCGTCGATCACCGCCTGCATCGGCCCAGCATAATCAGTGCGCAACATTCCGGCAAAGATTCGCACTTCCAGTCCCGCCGGAACCGCTGCGCGAATCGCCGCGACGATTTCTGGACCAGGCACGCCGATGAAGCCCGACACCGGCAGGTGAAACGATGTCTCCACGTAGCGCACGTTTTGCGCAACGTGCCTGGCAAAAATCGCTTTCGCCGCCTCGTGATAACGCTCTGCCGAGACAAACCAAGGCAGCGCGTGACCGAGGAGAATTTCGTCGAACTTTGGAAACGTCGGAAACCGAAAATCCACCGCGTGAAAGTAAGGGTTTTCCGGATACGTCTCCGGCCTCCAGGCGCGCAACAATTCGTAAGGCAACGCACCCTCGATATGCAGGTGTGTCTCCGTTTTCGGTAAAGACTGGATGAAGTCGGACAAAGAAAACCTCACACAGCCGAAGCCGCTTTTGCGTGGACGTAGAAGACCCCTACGGTGATCAACTGGATGAAGATCACCAGCAAACCGGGCAGTAGAACCACCAGAAAGGCGGTTCCGATAAATACCGCCCAGTAGATCAGCACCTTTTTCAGACCGAGATTTGCGGAGTAGAACAAGGTCCCGACCACCAGTGCGACGAACAAAATGAATTGGAATAGCATGCGCGGACCGAAGCCTTACTTACCCTTACTCAAAAGATACTCCGGGTTCAGTTTGTGCAGCGCCTTCGGCACGAAAATGCCATCCTTGCGGATGAGTTTGCCGTCAAACCAGACTTCGCCGCCGCCCCATTCCGGACGCTGGATGTTCACCATGTCCCAGTGAACCTGGCTCTTGTTGCCATTGCCGACGCCTTCGTAGGCCTGGCCAGGAGTGAAGTGGAAGGAGCCGGCAATCTTTTCGTCGAAAAGAATGTCCCGCATCGGTTCGAGGATGTGCGGATTAAAACCAAGCGCGAACTCGCCGATATAACGCGCACCGGGATCGCTATCGAGAATCTCGTTGAGGCGTTTCGTGTTGTTGGCGGTCGCTTCGACGATTTTGCCCTTCTTGAAAACGAGACGGATGTTGTCGAACGAGGTGCCGAGATAAACGGTCGGCGCGTTGTATTGGATAACACCTTCGACGCTGTCCTTCACCGGGCAGGAAAACACTTCGCCGTCCGGGATATTGCGACGTCCGCCGCAGGTCTGGGATCCAATGCCTTTGATCGAAAAACGCAGCTCGGTGCCCGGGCCCTTGATGTAGACTTGATCGGTCTTATCCATGAGCGCCTTGAGCGCGTTCATGCCGGGAATCATGCGCGAGTAGTCGAGCGTGCAGACCTTGAAATAAAAGTCCTCGAACTCCTCCGTGCTCTTGGCCGCTTGTTGCGCCATGGCGGATGTCGGCCAGCGTAGAACGACCCACTTGGTCTTGTTCACGCGATGATCGAGCACGGGCTTCATGATCTTGGAAACCATCTGCACGCGCGACGCGGGGATGTCGGAGTTTTCGAAAATATTCTCCGAGCCGCGCAGGGCGATATACGCATCCATTTTTTGCATACGCGCATACTCAACCTCGGCGTGCGGCGCGTATTGTGCCTCTTCAGCGCCGAGCATGAGCTCGCGGGAAACCCGGGCGCGGTGAAGGTTGACGTAAGGGTGTGCGCCGAGGGCACGCGTGGCGCGGATGAGCGCGATCACCATCGCATCAGGCACATCGAAGGCGTCGATCAGGACGCGCTGGCCTTTTTTAAGTTCGCAGGAAAATCCGGTCAGACCTTGGGCAAGTTCGTGGTAACGGGAATCGATGATCATGGGATGAAATGGAAAATGGAATACGCAGGCAGGTTCCGCGTGTCGGGTTTATTCGAGCGGACGCACGGGCGCATCATGGAAACAAATTCGCTCAACCGCCTCGTCGAAGTCGGACGCGCCACGGATAATGTCGATCTCGAGACGCAGGTAATAAATCGGCACGGCGCACGGCAAACCGTCCGGCAGGCGCACGGCGTCTTTTTCGGTCGTCACGATGAACTCCACTTTTTGCTCAATGCCCTCGGTGAAGATCGAAACGAAGTCCTCCGAGGTGAATCGGTAATGGTCGAGAAAGCGGCGGGTGAACGCGATATTCCCACCGAGATCGCGGACGAATTTCTCGAAGCTTTCCGGCACGGCGATACCGCTGAAAGCACCGACTTTTTTCCCGCGCAACCATTCCAGCGGTTGACGTTCATCGGTGCCGAAACGTTGGAGATACTGCGGGCGGTGCGCGCATTCGATGATGTCCACGCCCGGGTTGTGCTTTTGGATCAGCTCCTCGAGTTCGACGTCGCGAACGCCGTCGGATTTGGTGAGGAAAACGTAGCTGGCGCGCTTCAGGTGTTTGATGGGTTCACGCAGAATTCCGCGGGGCAAAAGCTGGCCGTTGCCAAACGGATTGGTCTTGTCCACGAGCAGCAGATTGAGACGTCCCTTGAGCGGCAGATACTGAAAACCGTCGTCCAGGATGAGCGTGTCGCAGCCAAATTTCTTGATGGCGTAGGTGCCGGCCTTCACACGGTTTTTGTCCACGATCACGAAGACGCCGGGAAGATTGCGCGCCAGCATGTAGGGTTCGTCACCCGCCTGCTCGGAATCGAGCAACACGCGCTGGCCGTCGCTCACGATGCGCGGCGGCGGCTCGGCTGTGTGAGAAAGGCGATACCACCACTTTTTCCACATCGGGGCGGATTTACTGCGGTAACCACGCGAAAGAATCGCCACGCGGCGTCCGCGATCGCGGAGGGCGCGTGCGAATTTTTCCACGACGGGCGTTTTGCCGGTGCCGCCTACGGTGAGGTTGCCCACTACGACGACGAGGCACCCGAGCGGTTGGTCGTGGAGAATACGCTTCTTATAAAGCCACAGGCGCGATTGGGCGATACCGCTGAAGATATACGAAAGGCCCTGGAGAAATCCTGCAAACACCGTGGCTCGCATCCCCTCGCGACGACCGAAAATGACATCGATCGTATATCCTTCGAAGGTGTTGAGTTGGCGTTTGAGCCAGGACGACATGCGTGCGGATTAGGGTGTTGACGGTAGGCGGGCGAGGCGGCTTGGCTGAACGTTCTACCACGTCGCAAGCCGGGTCACGCAACTTAATCCTCTGCAAGTTGTCGGCAGCCTTCCCGCCTGCGCCCGCCGGTGGAAATTCCAACACGCCCATGAGCTACAAATTGTTCATTCCCGGTCCCATTGCCGTATCCGACAAGACGCTGCGCGCCATGGCCCAGCCGATGATCGGTCACCGCAGCACCGATTTCGTGGCGCTCTACAACTCCATTCAGCCGGACTTGCAGGCGCTCTTCTACACCAAGGATCCGGTGTATCTCTCCACGAGTTCCGCGTGGGGCGTGATGGAAGGCGCTCTTCGTAACGTCTGCCAAAAGAAAGTGCTTAACTGCATGAACGGCGCGTTCTCCGACAAGTGGAACGACGTTGCCCTCCGCATCGGCAAACAGGCCACCGCGCTCAAATTCGAGTGGGGTCAACCCGTCGATCCCGAGGCTGTCCGCAAGGAACTCGCCACCGGCGCCTACGACTGCATCACGATCATTCACAACGAGACCTCCACCGGCACGATGAGCGATATCAACGCGCTCGCCGCTGTCCTGCGTGAGTTCCCCGACGTCATCTCAATCATCGACACCGTTTCGTCGTTCACCGTTGTTCCGATCAAGAAGGACGAACTCGGAATCGACATCATCATCACCGGTTCGCAGAAGGCCCTCGCGATGCCTCCCGGCCTTGCGCTGATCACCGTTTCCAAGAAGGCGCTCGAACGCTCCGCCCTCGCCAAGGACCGCGGTTATTACTTCGACCTGATCGAGTTCCAAAAGAACCACGAGAATGGTATGACTCCGAGCACGCCCGCTATCGCCTTGATCTACGCGCTCAAGTCGAAGCTCGAGGACATCATGGCCGAAGGCATTGAGAACCGTTACGCCCGCCACGCCCGTCTGAACAAGACCGTGCAGGACTTCATTTTCTCGAAGGGATTCAAGCTGTTCCCGAAGGAAGGCTACGGCTCGGTCGCGCTGAACTGCTTTGCCAACACCCAGAATATCGATCTGGGCGTGTTGAACAAAGTCCTCAAATCTAAGCACAAGCTCGTGATCGACGGCGGTTACGGCAAATTGAAGGGCAAGACCTTCCGCATTTCGAACATGGGCGACGAGACCGATGCTACCATCGCCGAATTGATTAAGGCGCTCGATTCCGCCTTGGCCGAAACGCCAAAAGCGACCGCTGCCTAAGCAGTCGCCCATTAATCTCACCGTTTCATCAACGGCAGGCCAAAAGCCTGCCGTTTTTTTGCGGGCACACCCTTGACTCTATCATTTGATAGATTCAACCTAATCAAATGAAATACCCACATCGTAAGGATTCCGATCCCCTTGCTTGGGTGTTAAACGAAGCCACTTCCCTCGCCCCCGCCGATCCAGCTGCCGTGGTTGAACGTATCATGAACGGCCTGCCGGTTCTCGAGTTCGATGCGTTGCGTGAGCTGCTCGGTCTCACGGTTGAAGACATGGCCCGCAAAATCGGCATCTCGGTCGCGACATTGTCGCGCCGTCGCCAGCATCGTGAACCACTCGATCCGGCCCACGGCGACCGCATCATGCGCTATGCGCGTCTTTACTGGCTGGCGGTTGAATTGCACGACGGCGACGCTGCAACCGCTCGCGCGTGGTTGCGCCGGCCGGCCGTCGCGTTGAAGGGCCGCCTGCCGGTGGATTTCGCCGAGAGCGAAACCGGCGCCCGCGAAGTCGAATATTTGATCGGTCGCATCGAGCATGGCGTCTACGTCTGATCCGCGTTCTGTTCGTGTCTGGCGACTCGTCAAAGAGCGTCACGCCGAGAATGCGTTCGATGGGGAGGGCGCGCGACTTTATGGCGGACGCTGGAACTCGCCCGGCCACCGAGTAATTTACACCAGCGGCTCACTCGCATTGGCGGCGCTGGAGACGCTGGTTCACTTGGATGCGGCTCTACCGCTTCCGCGATTTCTCGCGTTCTCAGTGCAAGTGGCACCCGAAGACATCGTCGCCGCGCAACTGCCAGCGACCTACTCATTCAAGGGCTCGTTGCCTGATTTAGGAGAAACCCGTCGTCTCGGTGACGAGTGGTTGGCGGCCGGCGATCATTTGGCGCTTTCCGTGCCCAGTGCTATAGTTCCGCAGGAATCGAATCTCCTGCTAAATCCCCTTCATCCGCGCTTCTCCAGTCTGCTCATCGCAGCACCCGTGGCGTTTGCCGTGGATGGACGTTTACGGAGGTGATTTGCACACCGCTCGCAAAACTAAACCTTGAAATCGCCGGCCTCGCCCCGTAACCGCTCGCATCCAAATGAAGTCTCTCATCATCGCCGAGAAGCCGTCCGTGGCTGCAGATTTAGCCAAGGCCCTCGGTAAAATCCCCAAGAAAGGTGACCACTACGAAAATGACGAATACGTCATCTCGTCAGCCGTGGGCCATTTGGTGGAACTCGAGATGCCCGAGGACATTGATAAAAAGAAATACGGTTTCTGGCGCCTGGAGATGCTCCCCATCATCCCGGAAAAATTCGGCCTTAAACCCATCGCTGATTCCAAAGAGCGCTTCACCCACCTCAAAAAGCTCCTCGCCCGCGACGACATCGATCTCGTCATCAATGCGTGCGACGCCGGGCGCGAAGGTGAACTGATCTTCGCCTACCTCTACCAGTTGGCCAAATCCAAGCTGCCGGTAAAGCGCGCCTGGATGCAGACCATGACCACCGAGGGCATCCAGACCGCCTTCCAGAAACTTCGCGATGGCGAGCAGATGAAGGGCCTCGAGTCCGCCGCCCGCTGCCGTTCCGAGAGCGACTGGCTCATCGGTATCAACGGCACCCGCGCCCTCACCAAACGCATGTTTGGCTCCCGCGCCGGCAACGTCGCTTCGGTCGGCCGCGTGCAAACCCCCACCCTCGCCATCGTTTTCAACCGCGAGCTCGAGATTCGCAATTTCAAGTCCCGCGCGTTCTGGCGCGTCACCGCCGAGTTCAAAGTCGCCAAAGGCACCTACGAAGGCGTTTACCAACGCGCTAACTTTAAGAAGGCTGAGAACGACGAGCACGATCGCATCGATCGCGTCTGGGGCAAAGCCATGGCCGAGGCCGTCCTCGCTGCCTGTGCCGGTCAACCACCCGCCTCCGTTCGCGAAGAGAAAAAAGGCTCCAACCAAGCAAGCCCGCGTCTCTACGATCTCACTACCCTCCAGCGCGAAGCCAACGGCCGTTACGGTCTCCCCGCTCGCCGCACGCTCCAGATCGCCCAAGCTCTTTACGAGCGTCACAAAGCCATCACCTATCCGAGAACGGACTCACGCGCCCTCCCCGAGGATTACATTCCCACGGTGCGCCAGACGCTCACCAACCTCGACGGCGAACTCGGCAAACACGCCGACACCGTTCTCGCCCAAGGTTGGCTCAAGCCCAACAAGCGCATCTTCAACAACGCGCAAATCTCGGATCACTTTGCGATCATCCCGACCACCACCGCGCCATCGAATCTCGATGAAATGGAGGCCAAGGTTTACGACATGATCGCCCGCCGTTTCGTCGCGACGTTCTTCCCGTCCGCCGAATTCGATATCACCACGCGCATCTCGACGGTCGCGCCGGGCCACGATTTCAAAACCGAAGGAAAAGTCCTCACGTCCCCCGGCTGGCTCGCGGTATATAATAAGACGGTTGTCGAAGACGACTCGCCCGACTCCAAGGCGCTTCCCGCGCTCTCGCCCGAGGACAACGCCCGTGCGATCACCGCACAGGCCACGCTCCACACCGAGACGACCAAGCCGCCCCCGCGCTACACGGAAGCCACGCTCCTCTCTGCCATGGAAGGCGCCGGTAAACTCATCGATGACGAGGCATTTGCCGATGCCATGAAAGAACGCGGTCTCGGCACTCCCGCCACCCGTGCCGACACGATCGAAGGCCTCATCAATCAGAAATACATCGAGCGCAATCAGCGCGAACTTGCCCCGACCACCAAGGCCGAGTCGCTCCTCGAGTTCCTCCACGCCGTTCAAGCCGACGCCCTCACCAAGCCCGACATGACCGGCGAGTGGGAGTCCAAGCTCCGTCAGATGGAGCAGAACAAATACGACCGCGAAAAGTTCATGGCCGAGATCGTCGATGTCACCAAAGGCATCGTCGACCGCACCAAGAACTTCGAAGAAAACGAGTCCAACTCCCGCGTCACCGACATCGTTTCGCCCACCGACGGCGAACCGATGTTGGAAACGTTGCGCGGCTTCAAATCCCGCGACGGTATCCTCACGGTTTATAAGGTCATGAGCGGCCGTAAACTCGACGAATCCGAAGTCCGCCAGCTCGTCGCCACCGGCGAGATCGGCCCGCTCGACGGTTTCGTTTCGGCCAAGACCGGCAACCGCTTCCCGTCCAAGATCAAGATCGTGGACGACGAGAAAAAGCCCGGCCAGAAAAAGGCCGAGCTCGATTTCGGCGCCAAGGTTGATGTCGCCACGCTCGAACCGTTCTGGACCGATCCCGAGACCGGTGCCGAACTTTGCGAAGCGCCCACCAGCTACATCCTCCGCGAGAAGGACAAGAAAACGGGCGAGTGGACCGAGGAATTTAAAGTCGGACGCTTGATGTGCCAAAAACCCATCACCCGCGAAATGGCCATCGACCTCGTCGGCCCCGCGAAAAAGACCGGTCTCATCCAAGGTTTTACCTCTAAAAAAGGCCGTCCCTTCGACGCATTCCTCGTCCGCCAAGGCGCCAAGATCGCTTGGGAATTCCCTCCTCGCGCCCCGCGTAAGAACGCCGACGGCTCCGTTAAAGCTCCTCGCAAAAAGAAAGAGCCCCTCGACATCACCAAGGCTCAAAAGCTGGGCGAGAGTAAGTTGCACGATGGCGACCTCTACCTCACGACTGACGCGTTCGTCGTCGTGAAGCCTCAGGCCGACGGCACCCCGCGCACGGTGTTCGAACTGAAACGTATTCTGTGCGGCAAAGAACTCCCGGTCGACGAGGTCGAGCGCCTTGTTGAAATGGGCAAGACCGGCCTGATCGAAGGCCTGCTCTCGAAACGCGGCACGACCTTCAGCGCCTACCTGACGCTCTCGAAGGACAAAAAGAAGGCCGAGTTCGAGTTCCCTTCGCGTTAATCCGTAGAAAGCTCCGAAAGCGCACCCGCCCCGGTGCGCTTTCAACGTTTTGTGAAACCCGCCGCTTCCCGTGGCGTCATCCCTCCTCGTGTCCTCCAAAGCTAAAAACTACCTCATTATCCTGCTCGCCGTCGCGACCAGCGCCACCGGTCTCATCGCCTGGCAGCAGAGCAAGCGCCTCACCGATCTCCAAGCCGAGCTCCTCACCAGCAAAGCCGCCGCCAGTGCCGTTAAGCCTCGGCCCGCCCCCGTCGCATCGTCGTTCACCGCACCTGCGCGTCCCGCCGCCGAAACCCCTGCCGAGGTCGAGCCCGCCGCGCCTACGGAGGAACCCGGTGCGCAACGCCAACGTGGCAACGGCAATAACAACCGCGCCAACTTCGCCGCATTGATGGCCAACCCCGAGTTTGCCAAAGCCATCAGTCTTCAGCAGCGCGCCGCCCTCGATAATCGCTACTCCGATCTTTTCAAAAAGCTCAACCTGACCCCGGCGCAGTTGGAGCAGTTCAAAAGTCTCCTCGTCGAACGTCAAAACGCCCGCATGGACGTGATGATGGCTGCGCGCGAAGGTGGTCTCAATGCCCGCGATAATCGCGAAGAACTCCGCAAGCTCACCGCCGAGGCCCAAGCCGAGGTGGATGCCAACATCAAAGCCACGATGGGCGAGTCAGTTTATAACCAATACCAAGGTTACGAAGCCACCCAGTCCCAGCGGAACCTCGTGAGCCAGCTCGATCAGCGTCTCAGCTACAGCTCCACGCCGCTGAACAGCACGCAGACCGATTTCCTCGTCAGCGCGCTCGCAGCTTCCAGCTCCACGCAAGCAAATGACCAACCGCAAGGCGGCCCCGGCAACTGGGGTGGCGGCAATCGCGTGACCATCACCGACGCCGTGATCCAACAGGCGCAAAGCATCCTCGCAGCCGATCAAGTCGCCGCGCTCAAGCAGCTGCAAGCCGAGCAACAGGCGCAGCAACAAGTGCGCGACATGATGCGTTCCGGCGGTGGCAACGCCAACGGCGCACAAGGAAATCGCCCCGCCAGCAATTAATCATCCACGGGGGAGCGCCTAACGCTCAGCGCCAGACAGCGCCGCCCGCGATCCACTTTTCCAGCGCCGCGATTTCGGCGGCGCTGAGTGGCGGTCCATCGCCCGCAGGCATGAAGTCTTCATGTT
>JBEVND010000446.1:0-3199 GCA_040508285.1 Rariglobus sp.
CGTCCTTCCGCAGGACGAGGCGATCAAGCAGATCAAGAAGGCCATCGAGAAAACCTATGGCCGAAAGGGCGAAAAGATCGTGCAGATGAACTATGCCGCCGTCGATGCCGCGCTCGCCGGATTGCAGGAGGTATCCATCCCTTCACTACCCGATGCCACGGCGATCGCCTCCGCCGCGCGTGAATATCCGGGCGTTTCCGAGTTCGTGCGCAAAGTCACCGTGCGCCTCCTTGCCGACGACGGCGACCGCCTGCCCGTCAGCTCGATGCCCGCGGATGGTTGCTGGCCGACCGGCACGACGCGTTACGAAAAACGTAACATCGCCCTGGAGATTCCCGCGTGGGATTCCGCGCTCTGCATCCAGTGCAACAAGTGCGCGATGGTCTGCCCGCACGCCGCCATTCGCCCCAAGTTTTATCCCGAATCCGCTCTCACCGGCGCGCCTGAAGGTTTTGCCTCCACAACGTTCCGTTCGCGCGAACATCCCGGCTACCGTTATTCGCTGCAAGTGGCGCCCGAGGATTGCACCGGTTGTTCGCTGTGCGTGCAGGTCTGCCCGGCCAAGGACAAAACCAATCCCCGCCACAAAGCCATCGACATGGTTTCGCAGCCCGAGCGCCTGAACGCCGAGCGCGCCAACTGGGATTTCTTCCTTTCGTTGCCCGAGCCCGATCGCACCAAGATCGACACGTCCACCGTCAAGGGCGCGCAATTCCTCCAGCCGCTCATGGAGTTTTCCGGTGCGTGCGCCGGCTGCGGCGAGACGCCGTATTTGAAACTCCTCACGCAGCTCTTCGGCGACCGTCTGATCATGGCCAACGCCACCGGCTGCTCGTCCATCTACGGAGGCAACTTGCCGACGACGCCTTATTGCCAGGATCGCAATGGCCGCGGTCCCGCTTGGGCGAACTCGCTTTTCGAGGACAACGCCGAGTTCGGCCTTGGCCTGCGGCTCGCGGCCAATCAGCGCCTCGACACCGCCCGCTCGCTCCTGAGCGAACTTGCGTCGGAGGTCGGCGCAGAACTTGCCAAAGCGATTCTCGATGACCCGCAAGCCAACGAAGCCGACTACGCCGCCCAGCGCGAACGCGTGCTCCTGCTCCGCACTGCGCTCAAGACCATCGCTTCGCCCAGCTCCCGCCGGCTCGCCGCCCTCGCCGACGACTTTGTCCGCAAAACGGTCTGGACCATCGGCGGCGACGGGTGGGCCTACGACATTGGTTACGGCGGTCTCGACCATGTCCTGGCCTCCGGCGCCAACGTCAAAATTCTCGTCCTCGACACCGAGGTTTATTCCAACACCGGCGGACAGTCTTCGAAGTCCACCCCGATGGGTGCCGTCGCTAAATTCGCTTCAGGTGGCAAAGGTCAGGCCAAGAAAGATCTCGCGCTCATTGCCTCGCAATATGGCCACGTCTACGTCGCCAAAATCGCGTTCGGTGCGAAGGACAGCCAGACCGTGCAGGCCTTGCGGGAAGCCGAAGCCTACCCCGGTCCCGCGCTGATCATCGCTTACTCCCACTGTATCGCCCACGGCTACAGTCTCCATCAGGGCCTCGAACAGCAGAAGCTCGCCGTGGACACCGGTTATTGGCCGCTCTTCCGCTACGATCCCCGCCTCGCCGAAGCCGGACAGACGCCGCTGAAACTCGACTCGCCCGCGCCCAAGACCGAGCTCTCCAAGTTCATGGCGAACGAGACGCGCTTCGGAATTCTCAAGAACATCGATCCCGATCGCGCCGCCGCGCTCGCGACTCAGGCCCAGGCCGAGATCCACCGCCACTACGCGCACTACCAGCATCTCGCGACACCGGCCAAGCCCGCCACGCCCAATAATGAGCCCAAAGTCCACAGCCCATCCCCATGAACCTCGAAACCCACTACCTCGGCCTCACGCTTCGTAATCCGCTCGTCGTCGGCGCATCGCCATTTTGTGACGACATCGACGCCGCGCTCCGACTCGAGGAGGCCGGGGCGGCGGCGCTCGTCATGCATTCGCTCTTCGAGGAACAGATCGACCTGGAGCAGCAGGCCCTCATCCAGCTCTTGGAAACGCCAGCGGAGAGCCACCAGGAGGCGACGACCTACTTTCCCCATTTCGACGACTACAACCTCACGCCCGAGGCTTATCTCCGAACCATCGGTCGTCTTAAATCCGCGCTCACCATCCCCGTGATCGCCTCGCTCAACGGTCGTCGTCCGGGTGGCTGGATCGACTACGCGCGCCGGCTCGAGTCCGCCGGTGCCGACGCGCTGGAACTCAACATCTATCAAATCGCCACCGACCGCGCGCTCTCCGGCGAGGACGTTGAAGGAGACATCATCGAACTTGTGCGCAACGTCGCCACGACCGTCCGCATCCCCGTGTCGGTGAAACTCTCGCCCTTCCACGCGTCACTCGCCCACTTCGCCGACCGGCTCGATCACAACGGCGCGGCAGGCGTCGTTCTCTTCAACCGGTTTTACCAACCCGACTTTGATATCGACGAACTCGAGGTCGTGCCGCGCCTCAAGCTCTCCTACTCCGCCGAACTCCTGCTGCGTCTGCGCTGGCTGTCTATTCTCTCACCACATCACAAAGGCTCGCTCGCATGCAGCGGCGGAGTTCACACCAGCGATGATCTGATCAAAGCCATTCTCGCCGGCGCGCACGCCGTGCAACTGGTCTCCGTGCTGCTCGAAAACGGCCCGCGCGTCATCCCCGTTTTGCTGGACGGGCTCAAAGCCTGGATGTCCGAGCACGGGCACACGCAGCTCACGAAAGTCCGGGGCGCACTCAACTTGAAGCGTTGCCCCGATCCCGCCGCCCACGAGCGGGCCAACTACATCAAGATCCTGCAGAGCTGGAAGGTGTGACGGGGGCGACGACGCGACTCGGCAACAGCGCGGCGTCTTGCATGCCGTGGATGATCTTTTTGTCGGGCGGGCAGAACGTCGCCAACGCGCCGCTGAGCACGGCCTTGCCGCCCACTACGAAATAATACGGGCACAGCCGCAGGCGTCCGTCGACTTCGCGCACTTGTTGCTCCTTGTCGTAAACGCGATGCTTCGCGCGGCGCGGCTTCCGATATTCCTGGAGAATATGCGGATTCCGCGGCGAGTCCTCGATCGCGATGTCGATGCCGCCCTGCCATTCTTCACGCGAGCAATCGCTGCCGAGGATCACGCTGCGCGCGCCCCACGCACTCTCGTGGTAGCC
>JBEVND010000455.1:0-4122 GCA_040508285.1 Rariglobus sp.
TCACCGTAAAGCCATACACCCATCGCGGCGTCCTCGGACATCACTTGAACCGTCGTGTTGTCGAAAGCGTTTTCGGGAGCGCCAAATGCCGTAAAGTTGAAGCCCAGCTTCGTCATCGCGAGTGACTGTGACGTCGTAAAACGGTCCTTCTGGTCGGTGTAGGTCTTGCCGTTGAACTCCTGCGTTGAGTGGTCGTAACCATGAAACCAAAACTCGGCGCTGCCGTTCGCGTGCAGTCCGGTGATGTAGGAGAGGTAGGATGCATTGCCCACTTCCAGCGACTTGGCGATGAGGCCGACGGAGAACTTGATATTGCGCGCCTTAAGCAGGTCGCTCACGCGTCGCCAAGTGGAGGGCACATTGCCGCCACCGGTGTTAAGATCATCGAGCTTGAGCACGATCGGCACGCGCGGAATGCCGCCCGCCAACGCCGCGAGCGGGGGCACCGAAGTGTCGTCGATCATGACGTTATCGATGTAAAAGTGCGACGTCGCCGATTCATTGCTGGTGGCAAACACCACGCGATCCACCGAACTGACGGTGCTCCGTAAACTCTGCGCGGAGAGCTTGAGCACATTGTTGACGTAAACATCCGCCTGCGTGGTCGCAGGGTTAACGATGACCTTCACGTTATACCACACGTTCGCCGGTATCGATTGCACAAATACATTGGTGCCCGCCCCGTTCTTGTAGACGAGGTTTCCGCCCGTCGTGAGCAACTCCACGGCCGTCGTCGTCGTGCCCGCCATGAGTGCCATGCGGTGTCCCTCGGAAACTCCGGTCTGTCGGAACGACCAGCTGGCCGCGAAACGACCTGTCTGCGGCACGAAGGTGTTAAAGGCCTCACCTTTGGTGGTCGGGCTGCCATCATAGAATTGCATGCTCTTGTCGGTCGCGCTGGGAACCTCGCGCACCGTGAGCGCGGTGCCCGGTAAACGCGTCCACGCTGTCGGCGATGTGCCGGTGGTCATCGCATTAAAGGTCTCGGCAAACACCGCCGGCGCCTGCGTGATCGTGATGTCGTTAACGTAGAAGTGCCACGTCGCCGAAAGATCACTCGTGCCAAACCGGATGCGATCGAGGCTCGTCGCCGGATTGCGAAACGTCGCCTGCGTGAGCCGACGCACACCGCCCACATAAACGTCGGCTCTTAACGTCGCCGGATTCACATCCACTTCCACATCGTGCCATACGTTCGCCGGAATGGATTGGAGCACGCGCGCCGTGCCGGAGCCATCGCGATAAATCAGGTTTCCACCGAGCGTGGAGAGTTCGATCACCGGAAGCGTTCCGGAAAGCAGCGAGATAAAATGGCCATCGGCCTGACCGTTTTGGCGAATGCTGAAGCCAGCGGTAAACCGCCCGGATTGGGTGGTAAATGTCTTGGTCGCCTCGGCCCGCGTCGCGGCATTGGGATCGTAGAACTGCATGCACTTGTCGGTCGCGCTGGGAATGTCGCGCACGGTAAGAGCGGTGCCTGCGCCTTTGACCACCGTGAATCCAGTCGGCTGCGAACCCGTGGTCATCGTATCGAACGTTTCGGCCATCACCACCGCACCGGCCGCAGGCGCGGCGTAACCCGTGCCGTAACCGGTCGGCTTCACCAAATCGAAAGCACCCGCGGGATTGCCCACTTGGTAAGCGATTTCATCGTAGAAAATCTCACGGCTTTCACCCGGGGTGTAGTTGGCATTATCCCAGCAATATGCGCCCCACTTGATGTAGGCGCCGTTGGTCATGAGCGTGTCGTTGGTCCAAGCCCCGTTGCCAAGATTAATGCCGGTGAAACTGGCGGTGGGCTCAGACTCTGGCGCACCATCGAGCCACGCCTTGAGCACGCCCGTGTTGTTGCGCGAAAACTTCACGTAAAGCACGAGGTCGTGCCACGAACCCTTGGTCAGCTTGGGCGCGAGCGTGGTGTAGACCGTCACCGTCTTGCCGCCGTCACCCACGCCGTGCGCGCCCTCCAGGACCAGACGCCCGTCCGCCTCCACACCGACGGTGCAAGTGATGTTGGTGCTGGGCAGGCTGCTGTGCCACGCATGGATCTGGCCTAGCACCATGGTTTTTCCAGGCACGGGGAAACTCGCCGGCGCGTAGAAACTGAAACCATACCAGCCTTCACTCGTGATCTTCGGCAACGAGCCCGAAAGGCCCTCGACGCCCTTGCTGGCGCGCCCGCCATTGTAGTTGGCAGCGTTCCATACGAGGCGGTGAACCTTGGTTCCCGCCCGGGCGGAAAAACCGGTGGGCGTAACGATCTCCGCGGTGTTCCCGGCGACGATCTCGACATTAAACGGCGCCAATGAACCGTCCTCAAAATCCTCGGCGGCAGTTTGAGAGAAACCGGTAGTTGATACTAGAATACACGAGACGGACGCGACCAGCGCGCGCAGACTGCGGATAGTTTTTTTCATGTGGGGTAAGGGGTGCGCACAGCCATGGGCAGCAGCGCACCCGATGCCAAGAATCAGCGCCTTCGAATTATTGAATTCGCCTCTAAAACCTGAACTTCGGGCCCGCGGGGAACCGATCCTCGCCTCATCTTTCAATAATTCGAAAACCCTGACTCTTTCTCAATGAGCGCCCCGCCCTCATGTTGCTTGTGGCCCCACCCTAGCCCGATCGCCACTCCATGAACTCCCCTGTCCCCTTCACGGCCCCACCGTCAGCACCGCCCCGACATGAGCGTATTCTCGTGGCACTTACAGAGCAGGAAAAAGAGATGTTTTTGCCGGGGATGGATTGGGGGAATCATTTCACCGAGGCACTTAAACATGTGGAGCTTAACACGCTCAACTCCGCCGACTGGGAACACACCCTGCGCGAATTCCAGCCCACCGTGCTGCTATCCGCCTGGAACACGCGGCCGTTGCCGGTTTCGTGGCTGGAAACCCCTGACTGCTCTCTGCGATACGTCTGTCACCTTGTCGGATCGGCACGCTACCTGGTGCCACGGGTATTCCTCGAACGCGGCGGCCTGCTGACCAACTGGGGTTCACTGGCAGGCGACGCCGTCGCCGAACACGCACTCTTGCTCGCTTTGGCATCGCTGCGTCGCCAGCCGGAATGGCGCCCGCTCATCAACGGCCTCATCAAAGATCCCGGCCGGCCCGGGACTGCGCTCCTTCGAACCCGCACACTCCATGGGCGTCGCGTCGGCATTCACGGTTTCGGGCATGTTGCCCGTTCACTGGTCCGCCTGCTCCAACCGTTCGGCGTCGAAATCGCGGCGTTTTCCGCCGGCGTTCCCTCAGCCGTCTTGCGTGCCGGCGGCGTCATCCCCTGCGATTCGCTTCGGGAACTGGCGGCCCGCAGCGAAATATTTTTCGAGTGCGAAGCCCTCACTCCGCGCACCCATGGCAGCGTCGACACAATCGTGATCGCCGCGCTCGTCGACGACGCCCTATTCGTGAACGTCGGCCGCGGTCCCGTTGTTGACGAACCGGCACTCGTTGCCGCCGCCGCCAGCGAACGGATTCAGATCGCCCTCGACGTGGTGGTAAACGACCCGATCGGCCCGGGCTCCCCCTTCCTAAAGGTGCCCAATGCCATCCTATCCCCTCACGTGGCGGGGCCTACCTACGACCAGTTTCCCGAATGTGGAAACCACGCGATTGAAAACATGGACCGCTATCTGAGGGGTGAACCGCTGGATGCGTTGATCACCGCGGAGCTCTACGACCGATCGACCTGATCACACCTGGCCAGGTCGTCCGAACCAGCCGTCGCTGATCGACTGATCGTTACTTCAACTCGCCGACGATCGTGAACTCCTCACGGTCATGGTATAGGTGACGCACGCGCACATTTTTGGCACAGCGTGAGAACACCGACTCGGGCGAACGCACTTGGCGCAACAAGGCCAAGGGATCCACGCGACCGAATTTCAAAATCACCACGAAGCGCCGGCACCAGCCGCGCTCGAGCCAGGGCTGTATCAGGTTTTCCATGACATGATGCGGCTCCTCGACGAGGTCGCAGAACATCCAGTCAAAGACCTGGTCGGGCGCGGGACGGAAGGTGAACGCATCCTCCATGCGGTGCTCGATCTTGTAGTTGTTATATGCACCGCCCTTGAGCGGACCATTGTCCACCGCGACGATCTTTGCGCCGCGTTTT
>JBEVND010000473.1:0-3493 GCA_040508285.1 Rariglobus sp.
AATTGAGCCGCCGCTGTGAGCCCGAGGAGGCCCCATGTTACCTGCATGAAGGAATTGCGGGCGAGTTTTCGCTCACGGTTAGGATAACGTGGCTGAACCGTCCTCGTGAGTAAATCGGGTTCCATGTTTTACAAGTGAGCTCCGTTACCGTTTCGCGCAAGCATATGCTTGGAATCGCTCAAATAAGCGGACAGACCGGCTCGTACTGTCATGACTTATTTAAGCGTATGACGGCGAGCAATCGCTGTTCGAGGGTTGACGGCCCCCCGGGCCAAAAACTACCAAGTTAGCCCTTTCCCTCGTCACATCCCCTTGCCGGATACACCATGGCGCGTCGCACCTCACTTCTCCTCCTCCCGCTTCTCCTCGGTTCCGCTACCTTGGCGCATGCCGCTGGAGTTTCGCCAGCTGCCGCCAAGCTGATCGATTTCGGTAATGGCTGGGCCATCACCAACAGTATGCTGACCGGCTGGGTTATTTCCGCGGTTATCATTGCCTTGATTCTCTACGCCGTCCGGAAGCCCCAAGTACTTCCCACCAGGAGCCAAGCGGTTTTCGAATCTCTGTTGGAAGGCCTGCGCGATCTCTTCGAACCGATCATCGGTAAAAAGGCTTTCCCCGCCGCCTTCCCGCTGTTGGTCACCCTGTTTGTCTTCATCCTCATCCAGAACTGGTCCGGGCTCCTCCCTGGTGTTGGCACCGTAGGTAAGGGCTACACGGATGCTGATGGCCATTTTCACTTGAGTCAGCCATTCATCCGTGCGTTCACCGCCGACTTCAACAGCACCATCGCCCTCGCGCTGATCTCGTTCGGTGCATTCTTGATCCTGATCTTCAAGTTTGCGGGCCCTAAGCTGATTTTGTGGGATCTGTTCGGCAACAAAGCCGAAAAGAGCGAAACGCCGGGTTGGCTTTACCCAATCCTTTCGATCGTGTTTCTTTTGGTTGGCTTGATCGAGGTGTTCTCGATCTCCATCCGCCCCTTTACGCTCTCGGTGCGTTTGTTTGGTAATGTGTTTGGCGGTGAGAATCTTCTGCACGGTACCGGGTTTTTCCCCGTTTTCTATTTCATGGAGCTGTTGGTCGGCTTGATTCAGGCCACGGTGTTCACGCTCCTCTCCGCCGTTTACCTCGGCCTTTTCTGCAACCACGGCGACGATCACGACCATGATCACGATCACGCCGACGAACACGCCAAGGTGGCCCACCATTAAGACTTTTCCGTCGGGAGCGTGCCAACGCGTGCGCACGGCGGATCTCACAACCAACCGTTACATCACATGATCGAAACCATCGCCCAAGTCACCACCACCGGTATCACCGGTAACATCACCAGCGCGTTCGGCCTCCTCGGCGCCGCCATCGGCGTTGCCCTCATCGGCACCAAGGCCGCTGAATCCGTCGGCCGCAACCCGGCCGCTTCCGGCAAGATCCTCGTCCAGGCCATCATCGGCATGGCGCTCGCCGAAGGTCTCGGCATTCTCGCGCTGTTCCTCGCCAAGTAATTCCGTTTCTCCCTTGGTGACGCGGACGCGTCGTTCGCGTCACCACTTCCTTTTCCTCCCATGCTTCCTCTTTTCCTCGCCGTCACCGAAGCCGTTCAGCATTCCGAACCGGGCATGATCGAGAAGTTCGGTATCGAGCCGAAGTATGTGATCATGCAGGTGGTCAGTTTTCTGATCCTCTTCGCGGTCCTTTATTTCTTCGGTATCAAGCCGACCATCGCGACGATGGAAGCCCGCAATCAGAAGATCGCGGAAGGCCTTAAGCACGCCGAGGAAACCACTGCCCGTCTTGCCGCCGCCCAGGCCGAGAGCGCCGCCATCGTGAAGGCCGCACAGCTCGAAGCGCAGCGCGCCATCGACGAGGCTCGCAAGGCGGCCAAGGAATTTGGCGACAAGCAGCAGGCCGACGCCATCGCTCGCGCCGCCGACACGCTCGCCAAGGCCCAGCAGGCAATCGAGCTCGAGCACAAGAAGATGCTCGAACAGGCCCGTGGCGAAGTCGCCCGCCTCGTAGTGACCACGACCGAGCGAGTGCTCGCCAAGAAACTTACCGACGCCGATCGCGCCGCCTATAACGAGACGGCGACCCGCGAACTCGTCAGCTAACACCGCACTCCCTTTCGAAAATGCGCGGCGACAAAAAGACCAAGCTTCTCGCGAAACAGCTTTTCAAGCTGAGCGTCGTCAACGGCACGGTTTCACCCGAGCAGGTCGCCGGCGTGCTCGGCTACATCGAGAAGACCTCGCCGCAACGTCCGCTCGTGCTGCTGAAGTACTACCACCAGCTGATCGCCACCGAGCTCGCGAAGTCCCGCGCTGTCGTGGAACACGCCGGCCCGATCACCGACTTCACGCTGAAGCAGATCGAGGCGGCCATGACCAAGAAATATCAGCGTCCGGTCACCGCCACCGCCAAGTCCAATCCGGCACTCCTCGCGGGCCTGCGCGTCCGCGTGGGCTCCGATGTCTACGAGTCGTCCGTCGCCGGCCAGCTCGCCACCCTTTCCGTTTAACACCCCGCTAGCATTTCCCATCGCGCCATGAGCAACGTCATCGAACAAATCGAACAGCAGATCGCCCGCCTCTCCAGCAAGGCCGTCAAGAAGAACACCGGCAACATCCGCACGGTCGCCGACGGTGTGGCCAAGATCGATGGCCTGTCCGACGTCATGTATAACGAGATGGTGCAGTTCCCCGGTGGCACCATCGGCATCGCGCTCAATCTCGAAGAGGATGAAGTCGGTTGCGTTGTGCTTGGCGACATCTCCCAGCTCAAGGAGGGCGATGAAGTTCAAACCACGGGCAAGCTGCTCTCCGTTCCGGTGGGCAAGGCGCTCCTCGGTCGCGTGGTCGATGCGCTCGGTCGCCCCGTCGACGGCAAGGGCCCGATTGAGTCCAAGGAAACCTATCCGGTCGAGAAGATCGCGCCGGGCGTCATGGCCCGCAAGTCGGTCAATCAGCCGCTGTTCACCGGCATCATGGCGATCGACTCCATGATCCCCATCGGCCGTGGTCAGCGCGAACTCATCATCGGTGACCGCGGTACCGGCAAGACCACGATCTGCATCGACACGATCATCAATCAGGCGCGCATCAACAAGGTCGGCCTCGCTTCCGGCGACAAGAACTTCCGCCCGGTTTACTCCATCTACGTCGCTGTCGGCCAGAAGCAGTCGAACGTCGTGCGCACCATCTCGGCCCTCGAAGCCGCCGGTGCCCTTGAATACACGGTCGTCGTCGCCGCTACCGCTGCCGACAATCCGGCCAACCAATACCTCGCCCCGTTCTCCGGCGCCGCCATCGGCGAGTGGTTCATGGAAAACGGCATGGATGCGCTGATCGTGTTCGACGATCTCTCCAAGCACGCCGTCGCTTACCGCCAGATTTCGCTCATTCTGAAACGTCAGTCCGGACGCGAAGCGTATCCGGGTGACGTGTTCTACCTCCACAGCCGTCTGCTTGAGCGCGCCGCGCGTCTTGACGGCAAG
>JBEVND010000505.1:0-7294 GCA_040508285.1 Rariglobus sp.
CCTCTACGGGACGAAGTGGCGGCGCTGGGATTACGTGCGGCTTGGTCGATGCCGATCGTGTCGGCGACGGGGAAAATCTTGGCGACATTCGGCACCTATTACCGGGAACGGCGCTCACCTACGACGCAGGAGCGCGCCGTGGTGGAGTTTCTTAGCCAGACCGCGGCGATCGCCATTGAACGCGCGCAGGCCCAACAGGTATTGCAAGCGGCGGAGATCGAGCTGCGTCAGCACGCTCAGCAACTCGAGGTGAAGGTGCAGGAGCGCACCGTGCGGTTGCGCGACACGATCACGGAGCTGGAAACTTTTTCTTACAGCGTCTCGCACGACATGCGGGCGCCGCTGCGCGCCATGCAGGCCTTTGCCCGCATATTGGAGGAAGAATGTGGAGAGCAGGTGAGTGACGACGGCAAGGGCTACATCCGGCGTATTATCTCGGCGTCGGAGCGCATGGACCGGTTGATCCAGGACATGCTGGTTTACAGCCGCCTGGCGCCAGCGAACCTGGAAATGGAGCGGGTGGATACGCACGCGCTCTTCACGGGCATCATCCAATCGTATCCGCAATTCCACGACGACGCGGTTCGCATCCGGATCTTGAATCCGTTGCCGGCAGTGAAAGGCAACGAGACGGCCCTCAACCAATGCTTCGCGAATTTATTGAACAACGGGATCAAGTTTGCGCGTCCAGGGATCAAGCCCGAGATCGACGTGAGCGCGGAGACCCGGGGCGACACGGCGAGGATCACGTTTCGTGACAACGGCGTGGGGATTGATGCGAGCCAGTGGGAGAAGATCTTCGGGCTCTTTTATCGCGTGAATCGCGCGACGGAAGGCACCGGCATCGGGCTGGCGATTGTCAAAAAAGCGATGGAGCGCATGAACGGCTCGGTGGGACTCACCTCGGAGCCAGGCCAGGGCAGCGCATTTTACTTGGAACTCGCCCGAGGCGACGATTAAGCAACGTCCTATGATCACGATCCTTTACGCAGAAGACGACGAGAACGACGTGTTCTTCATGCAGCGGGCGTTCGCCAAGGCGGGCGGCCCGGAGCAACTCGTCGTAGTCCCGGATGGGCAAAAGGCCGTGGACTACGTGCTGGGCCGGGCGGAGTTCACTGATCGCGAAGTGCATCCATTGCCCTCGCTGGTCATGCTCGATGTAAAGATGCCGCATCTCACCGGCATCGAGGCGTTGCGCGTGCTGCGTGAGGAGGGAGTGAATCGGGAACTGCCCGTGGTAATGCTCACGTCGTCCACCCAACAAGCCGACATCGCGGTGGCGCATCAACTGGGCGCCAATGGTTATTTCGTGAAGCCGTCGAATGCCAACGAGCTGATCGGCTTGTTGAAAAACCTGACCGTCGCGGCGAACACGGTCGGCGAACAGAAAACGGAGAGCGGCCGCTTGGAGATTGAGGGCAATCGATTACCGCTGACGGGCCCGCGGTGAGCGAGGACCTACGGACGCGCAGAGCCGCTCACTGCGCGCCCCGAGCTGGCGTGGATCGAATAAGCGTTCAGAGCAGGACAACGCCAAGGAGCGTGAGAACAGTTCCGGAAGGAGCGCTTAGGCCGTAACGACCTCGGTGTAACCGAAGAGGTGGCGTTTCTTGATCGCGGTGACGACGGGGGCCGGGACCATGGTTTCCCAGGTTGCATCATTTTCCTGGATACGGCGGAGCACGTCGCGGGAGAAAATCGAGAGGATGGATTTGTCGAAGCCGACGATGCACTCGATGTAGTGATTTTCCATCAAGTGCGCGTAGAGATTGGCGAGGTGATCCTCGACCTGAAGGTTCTTCGCCGTGATGAGGACGTTGGCGGCAAAAGGAGAACCGGCCACGTGAGCGCTGAGGGCTGGAACGGCGGTCGCGGGGTGTCCGTCGGTGAGGTAACGGTCGTAGGCGAGCTGCTGCATCGGGTAGATGTAGAGCTTGACGGCGTTGCGGAAGAGACGACCGAAATTTTCCAGAATACCGCCGGGGAGGTTCTCGTAATACTTCTCGTTGAAGATCTCGACGAGGTTGTTGATGCCCATGGAAACGCCGATCATCTCCTGGGTGTAGCGGCGGAAATACGACGTGAGGCGGTAATATTCGGAGTAGTCCGAGATGAGCACGGTGAAGCCGATGTCGCCGAGAAGATCGACGCGGGAGAGGAAGTCCTGCGCGTCGAGTTCGCCCGAGGCGAGGAGGTTGTTCATGGTGATCTCCATGAGCACGACGAGTTCTTTGCCCTTCACCTGCGGCTCCTGCATAAACTGGGCGCAGGCACAGTTGAGCATGTCGACGTTGACGTGGGTGACAGGACGGAAGCTACCGCGCTCCACGAGAACAGCTTTCTTGTAGAGGATCTCGGACGGTTGGAGGACGTCGCCTCCGGGGCCGAACATTACGGCATTGGTGAGTTTGTGTCGCACGAGGTAGAGCGACATGAGGCGATTATCGACGTTGGCAAACGCAGGGCCGCTCAGCTTGAGCATGTCGACCTCGATGCGGTCGGGACCGATATTATCGAGAAGCGATTTGATGAGCTGCTCGGGATCGTGGCGGTAGTAGAACGCGCCGTAGATGAGATTGGTGCCGGTCACTCCGAGGGCCTGCTGCTGGAGAAGGTTGTCCTTATCCCACATGCGGACGTGGATCATGATGTCGCTGGGCGGACCATGGGGCTCAGTCTGGAAGCGGATACCCATCCAGCCGTGGGCTTCGTTGGTGCCTTTGTAATTACGAGTGGCGACAGTGTCCGCGAAGACAAAGAACGTGGTGTTGGCGCCGCGCTTTTCGTTGAGGCGTTCCAAAAGGAGCGTGTATTCGTGATCGAGCATGAGGCCGAGACGCTCCCGCGAGACGTAGCGCGGGGCCTTGCCGTAAATGGCATCGCTGAACGTCATGTCGTAGGCCGACATTGATTTCGCGACAGTGCCGGCGGCGCCACCGGCTTGGAAGAAGATGCGGGCGACCTCCTGGCCGGCGCCGATTTCGGCGAACGTGCCATATTTGGGCTCATCGAGGTTGATCGTGAGGGCCTTGCGGTTGGTGGTCAGCAGGTCTTTTTGCTCGGACATTAAGATCAAAGTAGAGGACGATGGGCGCAGTTCGCAACCCTGCGAAAGCAACGGTGCGGTGACGGGCGAACTTAAGCGGAGATCGTGCCGGGGGCATGATGATTTGCAAAAAGCTCTGGCGGGGCGGGGCTCGGTGGTTACGGTGGCGCGAATCCTTATGAAGAATTTCTTTGCGTCGTTCCTCGGGACTTTGGCGGCGGCGGCCCTGCTGGTCACCGGACTGGTCGTGCTGACCTTCGGTTTTATCGTGGCCGCCTCCAGCATGAAGGCGCCAGTCGCGCCGGTGGAAAACGGGGCTTATCTCGTGTTCGACCTCAACGCCAACATCACGGACTCGCCGCCGGCCTACGAAGGGTTGTCGCCCGCGGCCTTGCTGGGCGGAGGCGACGGGGCGCCGACGTTGCAACTGCGCACCGTAACGCGGGCCCTGCGCGAAGCCGCCTCGGATAAACGGATCGCAGGCGTGGTGCTCCTCGGGAGCTTGCAGGCGGAAGGCTACGGCAGCGGTTTTGCGGTGTTGAGCGAACTGCGCGCGGCGCTGGGTAACTTTAAAGAGTCGGGCAAGCCGATCGTGGCGTATTTGGATTTTGCGACGACGCGCGATCTCTATCTCGCGGCGGGTGCGACCGAGGTGGTGCTTGATCCTTACGGCACGCTGCTGGTGCCCGGACTGGCGAGTGAGCCGACCTTTTTTGCGGGCGCCTTTGAACGCTTCGGCGTGGGCGTGCAGGTCACGAAAGTCGGCGACTACAAATCCTACGCGGAACCATTTGTGCGCAAAGACCTGAGCCCTGAAAATCGTGAACAGATGCAAAAACTGCTCGGCGATCTGTGGGGCGACTTGCGCGCCGACATGGCGGCTGATCGCAAGATGACGCCAGAGGCGTTGCAGGCCGTGGTGGATGCGGAAGGATTGATCCGTCCGGCGTCGGCATTGAAGGCCGGCTTGGTTGACCGCCTGGCGTATCGCGACGAAGTGCTCACGGAGCTCAAAAAGTCCACGGGACGCGGAGACTCCGACAAACCGTTCAAGCAAATCGCGCTGGCAGATTATGCGCACTCGTTGTCGACCGATGCGGAGGGCGGAAAGAAGGAAATCGCCGTCATCTACGCAGAGGGAGCAATCGTTGATGGCGAAGGTCAACTCGACGAAGTGGGTGGAGCACGGTTTGCCCGCGAATTGCGCGCGCTGCGTCAGGACGATGACGTGAAGGCAATCGTGTTGCGCGTGAACAGTCCGGGCGGTTCCGCCACGGCATCGGAGCACATTCAGCGCGAACTGCGTCTGGCAGGCGAGGTAAAGCCGGTGATCATTTCCATGGGAAGCTACGCGGCGTCGGGCGGGTATTGGATTTCCGCATACGGCAACCGGATCTTCGCCGAGCCGACGACGATCACGGGTTCGATCGGCGTGGTGGGCATTCATTTCGACATCAAGAAACTGGCCAATGATTTTGGCATCACCTTCGACAGTGTGAAGACGGCCAAACATGCGGACCTCCTCACCGTTTCACGCCCGAAGACCGCGGAAGAACTGGCGATCTTCCAGGGCATGGTAGAGTGGATCTACGGCGAATTTATCAACAAGGTCGCCGAGGGCCGGCACCTCGATCCGGAGGCGGTGCGCAAGATCGCCGGTGGTCGCGTGGGGTCGGGCCGCGAGGCGTTGAAGCTTGGTCTGGTCGATGAACTCGGCGGGCTTGATGCGGCGATCGCACATGCGGCGGAGACGGCGAACATCGCCGACGATTATCAGCTGGTGGAATTCCCGCGCTCGCAGTCGTTCAGCGAAATGCTGACGGCGTGGCTGGAAAACGTGCGGCGCCCCGAGGCAACGCAAAGCGGCGTGGTGGCGCAGGTCATCGCTCGTGTGGAGGAACACGCGAAGGCGCTCGGGCAGTTCAATGACCCGCGCGGGATGTATGCCCGTCTGCCGCTGGAGATCAGCGTGCGTTGAGCCGCGAACGGAAGTTTTAGGTTAAGGGTTTTTCACTCACTTTATTTTTATGTCATCTGATTTTATTCTTTCCCGCGATATCACGGCCACGGTCATTCCTGCCGGTGATACGGTCACGCTCACGGCCGGCACGTCGGCCCACATCATGCAGACGCTGGGCGGCAGCGTGACGGTGCGCACGGACCGCGGGCTGTTTCGCATCACGCGCGAGAATGCGGATGCGTTGACCGGCTTCGACGTGAGCACGCTGGCAGATGCCGGCGCGGGCGCGGCAGTGGCGGGTGAGTTCAGCGAAGCGGCGGTATGGGCGGCGATGAAGACCTGCTTCGATCCGGAGATCCCGGTGAACATCGTGGATCTCGGTCTGGTTTACGATTTGAGCGTCGAAAAGAGCCCGACCGGTGGAAACGTGATCGAAGTGAAGATGACGTTGACTGCGCCGGGCTGCGGCATGGGCCCGGTCATCGCGGAAGATGCGCGCCAAAAAATCGCGGCGTTGCCCACGGTGGAATCAGCGAAGGTGCACATCGTGTGGGATCCGATCTGGACGCCGCAGATGATCTCGGACGCGGGCCGCAAGACGCTGGGGTTGGAGTGAGCGCGGCGGAGCAGTTGGGGGAGACGCGGAAGGCAGCGTTTCCCCCGCCGCTCCGGCCGGAGCTCAGTCCTTGAGGAGCGATTTCAGATCGGCGAGCGAAAGCTTGGCGCTGGTGGCGTCGCTGGCTTCGAAGACATCGGCGAGGAGGGCGCGCTTGGTCTGCTGGAGGTGAAGAACCTTTTCCTCCACGGTGCCGGTGCAAATGAGCTTGTAGCTCGTGACGACCTTTTTCTGGCCGATACGATGGGCGCGATCGGTGGCTTGGGCTTCGACGGCGGGATTCCACCACGGATCGAAGTGCACGACGGTGTCGGCGCCGGTGAGATTGAGGCCGGTGCCACCCGCTTTGAGCGAGATGAGAAACACCGGAATGTCGGGCGAGTTGTTGTAACGGTCGACCTCGGCCTGACGCTGCTTTTGCGGCGTGCCGCCATCGAGATAACAATACGGCAGGCCCTGTTCTTCGAGCTCGGCACGGAGCAAACCGAGCAGCGTGGTGAACTGGGAGAAAACAAGCAGGCGATGGCCATCGTCCACGGATTCGGCGAGGAGTTCGCGGAAGGTTTCCAGCTTGGACGAATGATCGGCGGACGTTGCGGGAGCGACGAGACGCGGGTCGCAGCAGATCTGGCGCAGGCGCAGGAGCTGCGTGAGCGTGGCCATGCGTATCGAGTTTTCGGATGCACCATCGGCGGCGAGGGAGTCGAGTTCCTGCTCGGACTTCTTTTGCCACTCGGCGTAGAGGGCCGCCTGCGTGGCGGACGGTTCGCAGTAGAGGACCTGCTCGATCTTGTCGGGAAGCTCGGTGGCGACGACCTTCTTGGTGCGACGAAGAATGTAGGGGGCCGTCTTGGCGCGCAGGCGATCGTCGAACCACGTGCGCTCGTCGCCACGAGTGCCGGTGGGGACTTTTTCGAGGTAGCCCGGCATGAGGAGATCGAAGAGGGCGCGCAAATCGTCGAGGGAGTTTTCGACAGGCGTGCCAGTGAGAAGGAATCGGCTGCGGGAGTTGAGCGAGCGCAGGGCGGCGGCGTTTTGCGTGCGTCGGTTTTTGATGTGCTGCGCTTCGTCGGCGATGAGCGTGGCGAGCGAGATGTCGGCAAACCGATCGCGGTCGCGGGCCAGCGTGCCATAGGACGTGATGATCAAATCAAACGTGCCGGCATGCGCGGAGTTGGCGACGCGTTGATTACCGTGGTGAACAAACACGCGAAGCGCGGGGGCAAAGCGGGCGGTTTCACGACGCCAGTTTTCCACAAGTGAGGCCGGGCACACGACCAGCGACGGAAGCGCGGGGCCGCGGGTGGGGCGTTGCGAGCTGAGCGCAGTGAGCAGCGAGATGGCCTGAAGGGTTTTACCGAGACCCATCTCGTCGGCGAGGATGCCGCCCAGGCCGTGTCGGTGAAGATGCCAGAGCCAGGCGACGCCGATTTGTTGATAGGGACGCAGCAACGCAGAGAGTTCAGCGGCGAGCGGAGCGGGCGTGAGCGCGGAGAGATTGCGCAGGGCCTCGCTGCGGGCTTTCCAGCCGGCGGGCGGTTGGTAATGCGGCACGAGTTCGTCGATCACCTCCTGAACCTCGGGCACGCGCGCGGACGGGATGCGCCACGTGCGACGGGCGGCGGCGGGAGCCGTGGCGCTGCCGGCGAGGGCGCGTTGCGCGGTGGCG
>JBEVND010000014.1:0-5370 GCA_040508285.1 Rariglobus sp.
ACGGAGGTGGTGAGTGAGCGTAGAGCGGTCCGGATTGCGGGGCAGATGAAGCTAATAAAAAACCCGCTCCGGAAGTGGAGCGGGTCGGGAAAACGGAGAAAGGTTTTCGACGAAGGCCCGCTCTTGGTGCGGCGGGCCGGGGACTTTATAGGTCGGTCAACGGCAACGCGCGCAGCGTGGAAATCATGAAGTGGGGTCGGGTGTGCATCATGGTGGGCGCGGGTTGAGGTTAAGACTCGGGCAAATGTAAGCGTCGGCGTTCGAAGCGGGGCAAGCGTGAAAACGACGAGTCTCGCCTCGGGAGGTTTTTCCGCACACACGAAACCGCATGCCGATTCAGATCGAACCGTGGATTCGTGCGCGTTTCCCGAATGACGTAATTACTCCTCTCACGGAGGGGTGGTCGGACGATCAAAAGCTGCGCGTTGAAGGCGCGGCGGGAAGCTTGCTAATGCGGCTTTCACCGGCCGAGACGTTGGCACGGAAACGTGATGAGTTCGCACAGGTCGACCGCTTGAATCAGAGGTCGGTCGCTTTTCCGCACGCAGTGGAATGCGGGTTGTCGCCGGACGGCGCGAAAGCCTGCGTGCTCTACACGTGGCTGACGGGCGCGGAGGCGCTGTCGGTGCTGCCGGGTCTTTCGGACGAGGCGCAGTTTGCGCTGGGGCTTCAGGCCGGGCGTTTGTTGAAGGAAGTTCACTCGATGCCGCAGGAGCGAATCGTGAACGCTTATGACTACGTGAGCGCAAAGGTGGCGCAGCGGCGCCGGCAGATAAGCGAGCTCGGACTGGAGTTCGACGGCTA
Organism: Rariglobus sp.; assembly: GCA_040508285.1. GTDB lineage: Bacteria > Verrucomicrobiota > Verrucomicrobiia > Opitutales > Opitutaceae > Rariglobus. The sequence continues at coordinate 805 of JBEVND010000014.1, forward strand.
TGCGGCGATGGTTGGTTTTCTGGAGCGGCATCTGCCTTTGCTGCGTGGTGCGCCGACGGTTTTCCGACATGGGGATTTTCATCTCGGCAACATGCTGGTGACTGACGCAGGCGAACTGCGGGTCATCGATTTCAATCGATCCGACTTCGGTGACCCGATGGAAGACTTCAACCGGCTCTTCACGTTTTCCCGGAAGAGCAGTCCGGCTTTCGCACGAGGTCAGATCATGGGGTATTTGGGCGAGGAACCGGGCGCAGAGTTTTTCGCGCATGCGCTGTGTTATGTGATGGTCGACTGTGCGTTCGGGCTGTTGTGGGCCCGTCGCTTCGGACAACGGGAGATCGACGTGCATTTCTCGCTGGTGAAGCAAGTGATGGATGACTTCGACCAATTGCGAACGCTGCGACCTCGTTGGTTTTGATGCTTTGTGCAGCTCGTGATGCGCGACAATCGGGCATGAAAAACCCCGGCCGTCACGGGCCGGGGCTTGAAGTTGAGAAACCGAACGTAACGCGAAACGATCAGACGGTTTCGAGCAGCTTGTAGAGACGCGCGACCATCTTGCTTGGGTCTTCGAAAAGGCCGGCGCTGATGAGCGAGTTGTCGAGGATCTGCTCGGCGACGAGAGCGGCCTTTTCGGGCGAAGCGGTGCGCGTGGCGGCGAGGTGCTTCATCACGGCGTGGCGCGGGTTGATCTCGAGGTTGACCTTCACGGGGGCGTCGGCGCCGTCCTTGTTCATGGCCTTCATCATGCGGCGCATCTGGGGCGACATGAACTTGTCGGCATTGACGGCGAGGGCGGGGGACTCGACGAGGCGGTCGCTCGTTTTCACCTCTTCGACGCGGTCGCCGAGGGTGGTCTTCAGCCATTCGGCGAGGGACTTGGCATCGTCTTCGCTGAGGTCGCCTTCGGCGGCGGGCGGCTTGGGGGCGTCGGCGAGTTTCACGTCGGCGTGATCGGCGGCGATGAGCTTCTTGCCGTCGAATTCGCGGACGTTGGACATGACGTATTCATCGACGGGCTCGTAGCAGAAGAGCACCTCGAGGTTGCGGGCCTTGAATCCTTCGAGATACGGGCCGGCCTCGATGGCGGAGCGGTTCGGGCCGAGGATGAAGTAGATCTCCTTCTGGTCGGCGCCCATGCGCGAAACATAGTCGGCGAGGGAAGTGGTCTTGCCCTTCTCGGTGAGCGAGGACTCGAAGCGGAGGAGCTTCACGAGCTCGTCTTTGTGCGAGTAATCGAGAGCGGCGCCTTCCTTCAGGAACACGCCGAATTCGGAGTAGAACTCGTTGTAGGCATCGGTGCGGTTCTTGGCCTCGTCGGAGAGGAACTTGATGAAGCGCTTGGTGATGACCTTGTTTAACTTCTCGATGAGCGCGCGGTCCTGCATGGTCTCGCGCGAGATGTTGAGCGGGAGGTCTTCGCTATCGACGACGCCCTTAAGGAAACGCAGCCACTCGGGGAGGAGATCCTTGGGCTTGGCGTCGATGAGGACCTTGCGGCAATAGAGCGAAACGGCGGGCTCGAGGCGGGCCATGCCGAATTTCTCGGTGTTGTCCTTGGGGACGAAGAGCAGGGCGTTGATCTGCAGCGGGGCGTCGGCCGAGAAGTGCAGGCGGAGGCGCGGCTCGTCGTAGGCGTGCGACTGGAACTTGTAGAACTCGGTGTATTGCTCGTCGGTGACCTCGGACTTCGAGCGCAGCCAGATGGCCTGAACGGTGTTGATGTGTTTGCCGTTGAGGTTGACCGGGAAGGAAACGAAGGCGCTGTAACGCTCGAGGATTTCCTTGATGCGGGACTCGGTGGCGTAGTCGCCGCAGTCGTCCTTGAGCTCGATGACGATCTTGGTGCCGCGCTGCTGATCGGCGACCTCCTCAACCTCGTAGCTGCCGGAACCGTCGGAGGTCCAGACGTGGGCGGGTTCGTCTTTTTTCCAGGAGCGTGAGTAAACCTTCACGGTTTTGGCGACCATGAATGCGGAGTAGAAACCGACACCGAACTGGCCGATGAGGTTGGAGTTTTTCTGGCCGCCTTCGGAAAGGGCCTTGAGGAATGCCTTGGAGCCGGAGTGGGCGATGGTGCCGAGATTCTCGATGAGTTCGGCGCGAGTCATGCCGAGGCCGGCATCGGTGATCGTGAGGGTCTTGGCCTTGTCGTCGGTCGTGAGGTTGATCTCGAGGGCGAGGGATTCGTCGGCGACGTCCTTCTCGGTGAGCTGGAGGTGGCGGAACTTCTCGATGGCGTCGGAGGCGTTGGACACGAGCTCGCGAACGAAAATTTCCTTCTCGGTGTAAAGCGAGTGGATGACGATATCGAGGAGCTGTTTGATCTCAGCTTGGAACTCGAACTTCTGGGGAGTGGCGGTGGACATGGTTTAAGAGAGAAGAGTGTTGAGCGCTGAAAATGGAAAAGCCCGCTATTTTAGCGGGCTTTCCTAAAAATCAAGCGGGGGTTTGATTGTTTTACTCGGCTGGACGGCGGATGAGGCGGTCGTTGGGCGGGCGGACGATCGGCTCCTCGGGTTTGACGGGGAATTTCTCGGTGGGATTGAGCGCCTTGCCGGAGGTGGTCTCGAGTTTGCCGTCACGCCAGACCGGGTCGTCAACGCGATACAGGCTGCCATCGCCCTTGCGAATAAAGGCGTTGAACTCGGCGGCGGTGAACGGACGGCTGCCGCGGCGGCCGAAGACGACCGTCTGGTTTCCGCTTTCGTCGACCACGCGATCGCGATCCAAGCCGCGACTCACGGCGACGGCGGGGCCGTGCGTGTGATAAGTCGCGATGAGCTTGGGATTGGGCGGCGGGCTGAAGCCTTGATAGCCGGGGACGTTTTCGGGTGAGATTAACTGGATGACGCGCAGGCCGTTTTTGCCGTCGGCGACGAGGGCGAAGGTCGAGGCGTTGACGGCGCCGATCTGAACGGCGCGGGTGTCGTTGAGGCGACCGTCGGCGTTCCAGTGCTGATGCACGCGGGCCTTGGCGGGATTCTTGATGTCAATGATCGCGAGACCCTCGGCGCCGTTGGCGACGTAGGCGTAGGTGCGGGCAACGTAAACGCCCTGCGCGTCCTTGAGTGGCACGGTGGCCTCGGGAATCAGGCGCGGGTTGAGCGTATCGCTGACGTCGAAGACCTTGAGGCCCTCGTCGTCGGTGACGAACGCGTGGAGGAACTGGAAGGCGAGCTTGCGCGGATTCTTGAGCGAGCCGGCGGCGGCGCGGCCGGCTATCTTCGGCTTCGAAGGCGTGGACACATCCACCACGACGAGACCGGCGTTGCAGGTCACGTAGAGATAATTGCCCGCGAGATAGCCATGAGTCGCACCGTCAAGAATACCGTCAGGGTTGAAGCGCGTGACGTCGTCCTTCTTGAAGAAGTTATTGGCCGGGTCGCCATCGACCAAGGTGCCGACCATGACGGTGACGAGGCCCTCGTATTTGTCGGTCACATACACGTAGCCATAGGTGATCGAGATGGGTTGCTCCTCGTTGACGGGGTTGCGGGTGCGCAGCGGATCGATGCCGAGGGTGCTCGGGAGAATCACACTGGTGGCGTAGCGCGTCTTGACGGACGTGCGCTGGCCGAGCGGCGAAACGGGCGAAGAGATGATGCGTTCGGAGAATCCCTTGTTGTCGATGTTGGCGACGTCGAAGACCTCGAAGCCTCCGGGGCCGTTGGCGGTGTAGAGGTATTCGCCGCGCAAGGTGAGATCCAGAATCTCGTCGCCGCCGTGGTGATAGGCGGTCTTGAGCACGCCGTCGCGTTTGGTGTGCTCGGCGTAGTTATCGGGATAGGCGAGGCGGTGGAGGTTGCTGCCGATGGCGGCTTGGGGTTCTTCGAGCTCGGTCCAGACGACGGCTTCGAGGCCCTTCTTGCCGGTGCCAACGTAGGCGTAGCGGCCGAAGAAGTTGACGGTGCCGGTGCCGAAGCCGAGCAGCTGGGTCATCCAGGCGGCGTTGTCGTTTTGCGCGGAGAGATGGCAGTCGGTGCACGTCTTGGTGGTGCCGACGGAACTCGTCGTGTGCGCGAAGTGCGGGTTGAACGCCTGGCCGGAGTAACCCTCGGCGGAGACGGTTTGCTGCTGCGAATAAACCCACTCGCGGTTGGCGGTCTGCGAGCCAACGACGACAGCACTCGATGAACGGATGACGGCGAGGCGGTTGTCTTTATACGTGGCGTCTTTGCCGAGCATGAAGACGTCGTCGCGCACGACCTGGGGATTGTAGCTGGTGTAGTTACGCGTGGTGGTGCCTTCGTATTTGTTGCCGGCGACCATCTGGTTGGCGCGCATCGGCAGGTGACAACCGAAGCAACTGGTCGCCCAGGACGTATGGCAAACCTGGCAGGAAATCGACGTGTCGGCGTGGGCGAGGAGGGCGTTGTTGGTGCGTTGGGTTTCGTCGGGGCGCACCGTCACGGGGTCGACGGCTTCGGGCAGGTTGCCCCACGTCTTGCCGTCTTTACGGAGGGTTTTGGCGTAGGCAGACTTGGCGTTGTAGTGCTCCGACGACGGATCGACGGTGTCGGCGGTGAGCGGAACTTCCCACGTGACGGCGGGGCTCATCAT
>JBEVND010000042.1:0-8113 GCA_040508285.1 Rariglobus sp.
CGCGCTGAGTGGTCAGACTTCGGTTGCCGGAACTTACCAACTTTTCACCGGCTTCGGCGGCACCAATGCCGTGTCCAATCTCACCATCACCGGCCTCGATTCAGGCTTCACCGGATCGCTCGGCACCGACGGCCTGCTCACCGTATCCGCCATTCCAGAGCCGTCCACCTACGCAGCTCTTGCCGGCGTGATCATGCTCGGCTCTGCCGCCCTCCGCCGTCGCCGTATCACGCGCTAAAAGGAAACGGCCATGACGAATGTTCTGCACCTCAAGCGAGCGATCGCCCTTACTTTTTTCGCGTTTTCAAGCGTCGCGGCAATCGCCACCACCGAACCAACGCTTCCCGGGCCACGGGTTCCAGTTGTCCTCAAGCTCGACGATCTCGGTGCACACGCCAACGGCACTGTATCCGAACGATGGAGACGCGTGATCGATTTTTGCCTTGAGCGAAAAATAAAGCTTTCGATCGGTGTTCTCACCCGATCGATGGAATGGGCCAAACCGTCCTACTTCACCTATCTTAACGATCTGCAGAAAACCGGCCTGATCGAATTCTGGTTCCACGGCTACGACCACGGCGTGCACACCGTGGATGGCAAACAATACGCCGAGTTCTCCCACCGTTCCTACGAGGAGCAAAAGCGTCGTTTTGAAATCAGCCAGAAGCTCGCTGTCGAAAAACTCGGCGCCCCCTTCGTCACCTACGGACCTCCCGGCGGCGGCAACACCCCGCCCTCCGAAGCCGATCTCGACGCCACCGTGCGCGTCCTGACCGAGGATCCCGCGATGAAACTGTGGCTCTATCCCAAAGCCATCGATGAACGCGGCGCCCAGCTCCAGTCCGCCGGCAAGATCACGATCCTGGACCGCGTTCCTCAGGTGAACATCGAGCAACCGCTCTTCGTTCCCAACCCGGAAAAGTTCATCGAAGCCTACGCCAAACACGCACCCGACCGCCGTTACTTCATTCTTCAAGGTCACCCCGACCAATGGGACGACGCGCGTTGGGCCGCGTTTGTGAAGCTGATCGATTATATCCAGGCGAACCAGATTCCGATCATCACGCCCACTGAACTCGCCGCCCAGCTCGCCTCAAAACCCTGACGATCCAGCCGCAAATCAGACACGGATCAGACGTGTTTCGCAGCAACGCGAACACTCCTTTCAATAATTTGAATCGCGGCACTCTTTTTTCCTATCACTCGCCATCCATAGTCAGCCCCACTCACCCCTCGATTACTCACCTGATCGTCCCTGCTTCATCCACCCCACATTCCCAAGCCATGAATTCGACCACCTCGCGACTCCTCTCCGCCGCTTTCGTTCTGCTCGCTCCTATCGCTTCGCTTCAAGCCGATGACTACACGTGGAACCTTCCGGCCGGCGGTGCGTGGGATACCGGCACACCAAACTGGACGGGAGCCGGCTCTACCTGGGTCAACAGCGCAGGGAACAACGCCACCTTTTCACTCTCCACCGGCGCGACTGTTAATCTGGGCGTCAACATCGTTGCGGGCACGCTCTTCACCAATGGCGGCGGCACCGTAAACTTTACCGGCGGAAGCGGCACATCAATCGACGTGAGCTTCATCACCACCGCCGGATCGACCGGCAGCAGTGGCAGCATCGACATGTCAAAGGTGATCACGGGCAATCACGATCTCACGATTCACAGCACTGGCAGCGGTGGCAGCCAAGGTCGCCTCAATCTGAAGGTGGCTGCCAACTACACCGGGAACACTTTCCTTACTGGCACTGCCTATCTGTTAATCGATGGCTCCCCCGACAACATTTTGCCCACCGCAACGAATGTTTCGATGGCTTCTGGCACAACGCTGAGATTGGCCAAAAGCGGCTCGCAACTTCTCACTATCGCCAGCCTTTCCGGTGCCGGAACTGTGGCATCCCAGACTGTCTCCAACCAGCAGCACAAATTGGTAATCAACACATCCTCCGCCAACACCGCGCAAACCTTCAGCGGCACACTGAGCAATGCCACCAGCACGCTCAATCTCGAGATCAGCGGCTCAGGCACGCAGACCATCAGCGGCACCGCCAAGACCTACAGCGGTTCCACCACGATCTCTGGCGGCACGCTCATTCTAGCCTCCACGCTTACCAACACCAGCGTCGTCAACGTGACGGGTGGCAGGTTCCAGACGAGCGGTGCCAATCTCTCCTTGGGCAATGTAGCCAACTTCACGATGAGCCTTGGCACCGTTGACCTCAACGGTGTGGGCACCGTCGGCAAGTTGACCCTCGCCAGCGGCAAGAACTTCACCTCTGAAGGCGGCATCATCAACTTCGACTTGGTCAGCTTGAATGGTTCCGACCAGATCGTTGGTTCGGGTGCAAGTGCCTTCAGCCTTACGGACACCACGCTCGCCCTGAGTGGCCTCACTTCCGTGGCGGGATCTTACCAGCTCTTCACCGGCTTCACCGGCAACACCGTGTCCAATGTCACCATCACCGGTCTTTCCGGCGGCTTCACTGGTTCTCTCGACACCAACGGCCTGCTGACCGTCTCCGCCATTCCCGAACCGTCCACCTACGCTGCACTCGCCGGTGCGGCCCTCCTCGGCCTCGCAGCGTTTCGCCGTCGTCGCGCCTGATTTTAGCTGACCTATCCTTGGTTTATGAGGGACATGATTTCGCTCACGCCGTCCTCTGCTCTTAAGTCTCCTGTAAAGCAGCCCGCCCGCTTAGCCTCGCTCGCATTCTACCCTATGAACACCCCGGCCTTTCTCGCGCTATTCGCCCTCAGCTCCACGTCACTGCTTGCCAACCCGAGCCCGCTTCTTTCCTGGAGCTTCAGCGAAGGCAGCGGTGCCTACACCACCAACTTGGGCACTGCCGGCGATGCCAACCTCTACACGGTCGCTCCTGGCGGAGATAGCGCAGAGTTTTTCAGTGCCGATAAACAAGGTGTGTCCGGCAAGACCGGTGACTACGCCCTCGACCTCAGCAGCGCGACCGGCATGGGGGCCAACACGCCCAACTATAGCGGCCCCACCGGCGTTGTCTGGTCCAACTCGTCCGGCCTCTCGTCGCTGTCCGGACTCACCTCGTTCACCATCAGCGGATGGATGAAACCTGACAGCCCGTTTACCGCTTCGGCCCGCCTCATCTCCACGCCTTCGCTTACGCTGATGGCCGGCACCGAGGACCGGCTTTCGCTGCAGGTCAACGGCTCCCATAGCGACGTGCAAAGCGATCCTGCCTACCAGATCACCGGCGAATGGATTTTCTTTGCCGTCACCTACGACAGCACCCGAGCCACCGACAACGTGACCTACTACTCCGGCACCCGCGCCGCCAAGAGCCTTTACGTCGCCGGCACCACCACGATTGCCGCGGGTAAACTCAAACCCTTCTCCGGCCAGTTCCTCGTAGGCAACAATGCCACCAAGAGCGCGACCACCCGTCCGTTCAAAGGACTCCTGGACAACATCTCCGTCCACGGCTCGCGCGAGGATGCCTCCGGCGCCCTTTACAAAGACCAGATCGACGCCATCCGCGCCGCCGCCACTCGCTGATCCACAGAAGGAGGATCCGATCTTCTGCGTCCGCAGAAGATCATAGCAACCGCACTGCGCCGACCGTTCAGATCGGCGTCCCCCTCTCTTCATGTCCACGCCGGTCATTCCTCCCGATCCGCAACCACCTGTGGGCACTTCGCCGTTGACGGGCACTTTTGTGCCTCCGCCTCCGGCGTCAGGGAAACGCTGGTCGGTCGGAACGCTGACCTACACGAGCGGCGGCCTTTTTGCACTCTTCGCGCTGCTCCTGCTCGGCGACTTTTCATGGTCCATGCGCGACCGCTCCGTCGGTCCGATGGCTCAGTGGTATCTGAAGGACCTCAAGGTCCCCAACTTCCTCTTCGCGCTTCTCATCAGTTCGTTTCCCGCACTCGTTGGCCTCATTCTCAGTCCGATCATCAGCGTAAAGTCCGACCGTCACCGCGGGCCGCGCGGACGTCGTATTCCGTTCCTATTGGTCACCACACCGATCGCAGCCGCCAGCATGATCGGCCTCGCGCTCACTCCGCTCATCGCGACATGGGTTCATTCATTAATGCCCGATGCCAGCGAAATGGTCGTCGCCGTCGTCTGCTTCGGCGTCTTCTGGGCCGCCTTTGAATTCGCCACCATTGCCGCCTCCTCTGTATTCGGCGGACTCATCAACGACGTCGTTCCGAAAGAACTGCTCGGCCGGTTCTACGGACTCTTCCGCGCGGTGAGCCTGATCGACGGCATCATTTTCAACTTCTGGCTCTTCGGCAAAGTCGAGACGCACTACACGATTATCCTGCTCGTGATCGGCACTTTTTACGGAGCCTCTTTCTACTGGGTTTGCCTCAAGGTCAAAGAAGGATCCTACCCGCCGCCGACCGCGCATCAAAGCACCCGGCCATTCGCAGGAGTGGCGACGTATTTCCGCGAGTGCTTCAGCCGCCCCTATTACATCGGTGTCTTCGTGATGATGACCATCGCCTCGCTCGTTTTTATGCCGGTCAACATCTTCATGATTCCCTACGCCGGCAGTCTGGGCATGGGCATGGATTACTACGGGAAATGCATGGCGCTCACCTTTACCATCTCACTCGTGCTGGCCTATCCGCTCGGCTGGTTGTGCGATATTTTTCACCCTCTGCGCATCAGCATGATCTGCCTGCTCGGCTACGCGGCCGTCACGGCGTGGGGCGCGTTTCACGCTCGTGATCCGCAGACGTTCGCAATCGCGCTCGTGCTGCACGGCGTGCTCTCCGGCTGCTATTACACGGCGTCTGCATCGCTCGGTCAGCGACTGTATCCCCACTTTCGTTTCGCCCAATTCGCCAGCGCCGCCGGGATTGTTGGTTCGTTCGGCGGCATGACCATCGGGCCGCTCGTCGGCGGCGTCATCGACCTGACGGGCAACGCCTATCACCATACGTTCACCATCGGCTGCGTGGTGGCGATTCTTGCGTTGGTTCTGTCGTTTGCCGTGCACGCCCAGTTTATGCGTCTCGGCGGACCCAAGGGCTACATCGCCCCGGAATAACTCCGCGTGACCCAGCCTTTCCCTTTCTCAAAAAAATCATGAACCCCCGCTTCCTCCTTACCCTTTTGCTCGGCTTTACCTGCGCCGGAATTTCATCCGCTCAAGCCCTGCCTCACACGCATCCCAACTACACCGGCCCCAAGGCTCCCACCGAGGTTTTGCCCGACCTCGAACTTCCGGCCAGCCAGGCGTTCACACACCCCGGCATCCTGCTCAGCCAGTCCGATCTCGACTTCGTGCGTGCCCGTCTTGCCGCCAAAGAAGAGCCATGGACCGGTGCCCTCGCCAAGCTGCGCACCAACGAATTTACCCAGCTCAGCTACAAGCCCAAGATCGTCGCAGTCATCGACCCGCATGCCAACTCCGTTGGTTATCTCATGAAGGACGCCTCCGCCGCTTACGGTCACGCCGTCCTTTGGTGCGTCACCGGTGAACGTGCCCACGCCGACAAAGCCATTGAGATCCTCGACTACAACGCCTCGACGTTGAAAGAAATCCAGATCGGCCGCAGCGATCAGGGTAAAGTCACTGCAGGTTTCACCGCTGGCAAATACGCCGGCGCCGCCGAGCTCATCGCCCACTACCGCCAGCCCGATGGCTCCACCGCCGGTTGGTCCAAGGAGTCGGCCGATCGCTTCGGCAACCTGCTCCGCACGGTGTTCTATCCGCGCCTCGTGGGCTTCAAACCCACGTTCAACGGCAACTGGGATGCCATCATGGTCGCCAGCATGATGTCCATCGGCGTGTTCACCGAGGACCACGCAATGTTCAACACCGCCCTCGACTACTACCTCCACGGCAAAGGCAACGGCGCCCTCACTCACTACATTTATCCTCACGGCCAAAACCAGGAATCCGGTCGCGACCAAGTTCACGGCCAGATGGGTCTCGGTGCCCTCGCTGCCGCCGCCGAGATGGCCAAGAAGCAAGGCATTGATCTCTACTCCGTGGCAAACAACCGCCTCGCCGTCGGCTTCGAGCACATGGCCAAATATCTCTCCGGCCACGACGTCGAGATCACCGGCGACGTGCCGATCAGTCCGAAAGGCCGCGACGGTTTCCGCCCGGTCTTCGAACTCGTCCATCAACACTTCGTCATCGAGAAAGGTATGAACCTTCCTTACGTGAGCGAAGTGGTTGCCAAAAAACGCCCCGAAGGCGTGGACCTGATCATCCACCAAGCCTGGGGCACCCTGCTTCACTACCGCGGCCCCGCGATCCAGCCCTAACCCTCCGCGTAGGGGCGTGGCTCGACCACGCCCGCGCCGAATTCCGTTTCGCTCCCCTCCATGTCCCGCTTCCCGAAAAACTTCACGTGGGGCGCCGCCGCCGCGTCCTACCAAATCGAAGGCTCCGCCCTCATCGACGGCAAGGGCCCGTGCGTCTGGGACATGTTCTCCCGCATCCCGGGAAAAACCTACGAGGGACACACCGGCTCCGTCGCGTGCGATCACTACCATCGCTTCGCCGAAGACGCCGCGCTCATGAGCGATCTCGGTATCCCCAACTACCGCCTTTCCGTCTCCTGGCCGCGCGTCCTTCCGACCGGCACCGGAAAAATCAACGACGCGGGCCTCGCCTTCTATGACCGCCTCATCGACACGCTCCTCGCCCGTGGCGTGCAACCATGGGTCACGCTCTTCCACTGGGATTATCCCTACGAACTCTACTGCCGCGGCGGCTGGCTTAACCCCGACAGCCCGCAATGGTTCGCGGACTACACGCAGCTCGTCGTGGACCGTCTCTCCGATCGCGTCTCGCACTGGTTCACGATCAACGAGCCGCAGTGCTTCATCGGCCTCGGCCTGCAATCCGGCCTCCACGCGCCCGGTGACAAGCTCGGCCTCATCGAAGTGCTCCGCGCCGCCCACCACACGCTCCTCGCCCACGGTCGCGCCGTGGAAGTCATCCGCGCCCGCGCCAAAACCAAACCGCACATCGGCTGGGCTCCCTGCGGCACCGTGGCGATTCCCGAAAACGAAAACCGCCCCGAGGACGTCGCCGCCGCCCGCGCCGCCATGTTCGGCACCGGCCCCGGCTCCACGCTCTGCTGGGACGCCGTCACCACGTGGAGCACCGCGTGGTGGGCCGATCCCGTCGTGCTCGGAAAATACCCCGACGACGGACTCAAAGCCTTCGGCGCCGCCGTCCCAAAGTTTACCGACGCCGAAATGAAAACCATTTCGCAGCCCCTCGATTTTTACGGCGTCAACATCTACAACGGCACCGTCATCCGCGCCGACGCCAACGGCCTCCCGCAAAAAGTCAGCCAGCCCGTCGGCCACTCCGGCACCGCCATGAAGTGGCCGGTCACGCCCGCCGCGCTCTACTGGGGTCCGAAGTTTCTCCACGAGCGTTACCAACTCCCTGTCATCATCGCCGAGAACGGACTCTCCTGCATGGACTGGGTGTCCACCGACGGAAAAGTCCACGACCCGCAGCGCATCGATTTCCTCCGCCGTTATCTCCGCGAACTCGCACGCGCCATCGCCGACGGCACCGACGTGCGCGGCTATTTCCAATGGTCGGTCATGGACAACTTCGAATGGGCCGAAGGCTACAAAGAACGCTTCGGCCTCATCCACGTCGATTACACCACGCAGCAACGCACACCGAAGGATTCCTCGTATTGGTATCGCGACGTGATCCAATCCAACGGAGCCACTTTGTAGCCAACCCCACCCCCCCCGATTCATGAAGCCCCTCCGTCTGTCCACACTCCTCCCGCTATTCCCGCTGGTCTGCATGACGGCGGGCACTGCTTGCCACGCGCAACCTGCCACGCAGCTCTCCGGCGCCACCGAATTGGTTTTCCAATCCGGCTTCGAAGGAACGACCCGCGTTGTCCCCATCAACAAAGGACAAGCCGACGACCTTATCGGCTCCGACCCGCGCCTGGAAAAAAGCGACTGGGAAGCCCTGCAGACCTCGGGCGACATCAAGCACGTCTGGCTCAACTACACCGGCGGTGACGACACCAAGCGCCACGTCAAAATTATCCCCGAGCCCGGAAACCCCGCCAACCACGTGCTCCAATTTTGGCTGAACGATTCGTGGTCCGCCTCCGAG
>JBEVND010000063.1:0-5235 GCA_040508285.1 Rariglobus sp.
GGTGTCGTGTGCGCCGTGCGTGTCGTGCCAGCCGAGCGTGTCTCCGGTGATGGATAGCATCGCTCTTCCCATGTCGGATGTGTGAATGAAGCCCGTGGTGAGCTTCGCGGTGTTCTTGCCCTTGAGCGTATCGGGCATGTTGTAGCGATCGATCAACTCGTGGCGGTTGAAGCAGAGGAGCGAAACGTTGGCTCCGGTTTCGAGCGCGGTCAGGCGCAGCGTGGTGTGGCGGCGGACGGTGAACGACCAAGCCGCGCCACCGGGGAGTGTTTCCTCAAGCAGCAGTCGATCAGCGGCGATTTGCCCAGCGGGAGCAGGTGCGGGTCCTGTGGGGCGCGCGGTGGTGAAAGAGGTGCCGGAAGGCGCGGGAGGTGTGAGCAACGGCATGACGTTCGGTATTACTAAATGATCGAAAAGTAATACTGCACGATTGATGCCAAGGTGGTTGATCGATGCGCGGATGGCTAAATTTATAACGTTAGTGTTTTAATTATAACCTGATGTGTTTTTGTTGACGGCTTGGTAGCGGGTTGCTCCAAAACGTCCACGATCCTTGACCCTTTCCATCTATGAGTTTTTCTCATGGGCGGACCACCGGCGTTTGAATCATGTCAGCAGACGCCTGCCGGAGGTCGGCGTCGCATGTTTAGGAAGGGATTTTATGAAGTCTTGGATTATCCTTCTGGTGGCCGCGCTGTTTGAAATCGGCTGGGCCATCGGACTCAAATATACGCAGGGGTTCACGCGGCTGTGGCCATCGCTGGCGACGATCGCGACGATGGGCGTGAGCTTTTATCTACTGGCTCAGGCCACGCGGGTGCTGCCGATCGGCACGGCCTATGCCGTCTGGACCGGCATCGGCGCGGTGGGGACGGTTCTGTTTGGAATGCTGATCTTGAAGGAACCGGCGACCGTCGCGCGGTTGACCTGCATTGCGCTCATCGTGAGCGGCGTCGTGGGACTGAAGGTTTTCACCCCGGTCGCATCGTAGCGACTGGGTGAATACGGCCGCCGGCTGCCTAGAGCAGCGGCGGCATCGCGGTCGCGGTGAGATTGAGTTTGCCGGTTTTGACGCCGCGGCAGGTGGAGAGTTCGTCGGCGAGTTTGCGGAGTTCCTGGGCCGGTCCCTGGACGAGGAGAACCTCCATATAGTTATGATCCTCGAGGTGCACGTGCATGCTGGTAACGACCATCAGGTAATACTTGTGCTGGATGGCGGCGAGGCGGGCTTGCAGGCCTTTTTGCGTGTGGTCGTAAACGAGGCTGATGGTGCCGGCGACGGATGCGGTGCCGAGTTGCGTGGCGAATTCAACGAGTCCGTCACGGGCGAGGGCGGCGACGGCTTGCGAGCGACTTTGATAGCCGCGGCGCTGCACCATCGTGTCGAGTTCATCGAGCAGGCTCTCGGGCAGTGAGACGCTGAAGCGGGCGATCTTGTCGGATTTCGGACGCGGCATGGTGCTAGTTGTTGGAAGCAAGTTGCCGGTGGCTAGTTTATTCCACGTCGTCGCCGGCCTGGGTGAGACGGACAATGGGCAAACGTTCGGAAGGTGCGTGAAGTTTGGGATGAATCAATTCGTCGAGGCGGCGGCGCGTGGCTTGGAACTCAGGTGATTGGAGTTGATCGAGACTGCGCGGGCGCGGGACGGAAACCTCGATAATTTCCTGGATTTCGCCGGGGTTGGCTTTGAGCACGATGATGCGGTCGGCGAGGAGAATGGCTTCGTCGAGGTCGTGCGTGATGAAGAGAATGGTCACATCCACATTGCGCCAGATCTCGAGAAGATGGGACTGCATCTGGGCGCGCGTCTGCGCATCGAGGGCGCCAAACGGTTCGTCCATCAGAAGCACGCGCGGGTTGGGCGCAAGGGCGCGGGCGATGGCGACGCGCTGCTTCATGCCGCCGGAAAGTTGGTGCGGGTAGGAGTCGTAAACTTTACCCAAGCCGACGAGATCGAGCCATTGCTGGGCTTCCCGGGAGGCGGTCTCGGAATCTTTGCCCGCCATCTCGAGGCCGAACATCACGTTCTGTTTCACGGTGCGCCAGGGGAAGAGCGTATAGCCTTGGAACACCATGCCGCGTTGCGGGCACGGGCCGCTGGTCTCCTGGCCGTCGACGAGCATGCGGCCGGAGGACGGTTCATCGAGTCCGGCAATCATGCGGATGAGTGTGGATTTTCCGCAGCCTGAAGGACCGATTACGCAGACGAATTCGCGGCGGTGGATCTCGAACGAGACGTCATTGAGCGCGGTGACCATGCCTTTCTCGGAAGGGAAACGGCGTGAAAGCTTGTCGATGGTGAGGACGACGGGACGCTCTTTTATTTTGGCGAAGCGAGCGGCGACCGCGGGCGCTTGCCTGAGATAAGCGGAGGGATCTAAGTCAGATTGGATCACGGAAATCAGGAGACCGGCGTGTGCGTTTTTTCGGGGAAGAGCGGGACGGTGCGACCGGCGAAAAGGCGACTGAAGAAATTGCGAAGACGGCTTGGGCGCGGGTTTTTCCAGGCGAAGAGATGCTGACCCAAGCGGGCGAGCAGTTGGTCGGTCGCGACACCGATGATGCCGATGATGATGATCGCGGCGTAAACGTTGTCGAAATTCCGATACTTGGCCTGCTGATTGATGAAGAAAGTGATGCCGCTGCTCACGCCGACGACTTCGGCGACAATCAGGTAAGTCCACGCCCAACCGAGGAGAATTCGCGTGTCGTTGTAGAGGTCGGGAAGGCTGGCGGGAACGAGCACACGAAGGACGAGCTGGCGACGTTTGGCCCCGAGCGTTTGCGCGGCTTCGAGGAGTCCGCCGTCCACTTTGCGCACCGTGTTGGCGACGATCAGGACTTGTTGGAAAAACGTGCCGATGACGATGATTCCGATCTTGGGTTCGAGATGTATCCCAAAAATCGCTACCATGAGGGCACCGAAGGCGGGCGCGGGCATGTAGCGGACAAAGTCCACGAACGGTTCGCTACTGCGCGAGACGCTTACGAAGGCTCCGCACAGGATGCCGAGCGGAATGCCGAGAGCGCAGGAAATGAGGAAACCCCAGCCAATCGTGCGAATGCTGGTCCAGAGGCTTTCGTGAAGCCATTTGTCTCCGCGCAACACCGGCGCGGTGGTAAACGCAGTGTAGAGGGCTCGTCCGACCTCGTGAGGCGCGGGCAGGAAGATCGGGTTGGCACGGGTGCCGGAAGGGACATTTCCACCCGAAGCGCGCAAGGTTTCGACTTCCTTGGCGAAGTCCGCGCGGTCGATGAGTTGCCCGGGCTTGAGCCACGCGATGTCGCCGGGCTCGGTCACCGAGATCATCGGATGCCAGATGAACGGCACGTAGCTCACAATGCTCCACAACGCGAGTGGTAGCAGGAACGCGAAAACGGTGAGACTGGCGCGACGCCGCGGCGAAAGATCCTGACGGACGTTGAACCAGCGTGGACGTGACATGAACGGGTAGGGTCGAAAAGAAGGCAGGGGCGGTTCGGCATTTCCCGCGCCCTGCCTGTGACTGGATACGCGGCGATTACTTGATCGCTTCGAGGGTCAGCGAGGCGTCGATGTAGGACTTGATGTCCTGCGGCTGCTTGTAGACCTCGTTCTTCACGTTGAACTCGTCGGAAAGTTTCGAGGAGCCGGCGAGGGAATCGAAGCCCTTGCTGGTGGAGGTGAAAATCTTGGCGCTGTCGGCGAGGCTGAGGAGCTTCGTGCCACCGATGAACGCGGCGTAGTCCTTGGGATCAACACCGGCGCGGGCGGCCATGATCTTGATGCCGTCGTCCTTGGTCTTTGGATCGTTCAAGTAGGCGACAGTCTTGTCCCAGACTTTGACGAACTTCACCCAATCCGCGCGGCGTTGGGAGAGGCTTTGCGGGGAAACGGAAACGGTGTCGTAGATGAGGCCGGGCTGGTCGGCGCTGGTGTAGACGGCGGTCGATCCGGGGAGGGCAGTGAGTGCCTGCCCGGAGTTGGGCTGCCAGGCGGCGATGGCGTCAACCTGACCGGAGGCGAGAACTTGCGGAGTCTGGCTGGTGGGTGTGGGAACGAGTTCGACGTCGGACTCTTTCATGCCGGCTTTTTGGAGACCGTTGAGCAGGAGCAGGTGCGGAACGAAGCCGACCTCGAGGCCGATTTTCTTACCCTTGAGATCCTTGAGGGATTTGATGCCGGGCTTGGCGACGACCATGTCGTTGCCGTTGGAATAATCGGTGATGAGGATCGCGACGTTTTTCGCGCCGCCAGCGCCGGTGACGAGGCCATCGCCGTTGGTTACCATGACGGCGTCCACTTTGCCGGCGGTGAAGGCCTCCATAGAAGGACCGTATTCAAACCAGAGCAGCTCGACTTCGACGCCTGCCTCCTTGAACCAGCCTTTTTGTTCGGCGATGGCAAACGCGGTCCAGCCCGGCCAGTCCGAGTAGGCGACTTTGAGCGGGGCGGCGGACAGAATCGAAGCGGTGCAGACCGCGAGGGAGGTGAGGAGGTGGCGGAGGCGCATAACGGGAGTCGGTGTTACGTTTATGGTTAAAAGTATTACGCGCTACTTTTAGCATATGTCGTGCCCGACCCCTCGCGTGAGCGGAAATGAGCAACGGGCTGCTCGCCCGCGCTTGTTTTCAGGGCTCCAGATACACGCCTTTGAGCGGGCGCAGATCGAGGACGTTGGGCAGCCAGTCTTTTACGCTGGGGCGTATCAGGTAGTTGCGGCGCCCGAAAACCAACGGACCTACCGGCATCTCTTCGATGAGAAGTTTTTCTGCCTGACGGTAGAGAGGAAAACGCACCGCGTCGTCGCCCGCTTTGAGGGCCTCCTCGATGAGTTTGTCGTAGGCTGCGCTGTTCCAGCCGGTGTGGTTGTTACCGTTGCCGGTGCGGAACAGCTCCAGGAAGGTGCTTGGGTCGAGGTAGTCGCCGACCCAGCCCGCGGGAGCGATGTCGTAGTTTTTGGTGCGCAACGAATCGAAGAACACGCGGCCTTCCTGCATGATGATGGAGATGTCGACCCCGAGGTGGAGTTTCCACATCTGCTGCATCGCCTCGGGCAACTGGTTGCTGCCGCCTTTGCCGGTGAGCAATTCCAAGCGTGGGAAACCGGCGCCGCCCTTGAAGCCTGCGTCCTCGAGACGGCGTTTGGCCTCGGCGATGTCTTCTTTGAAACCGGGCGTAGACTCGTAGCCAGCGATGCCTGGCGGAGTCAGATTGTAGGCGGGCGTGCGGCCGCCGCGCAGGACCTTGTCGC
>JBEVND010000098.1:0-7391 GCA_040508285.1 Rariglobus sp.
CGCTCGAAGAATACGAAGGTGCGGCGGCTGCCTGTGCGTTGCCCACCACCGCGGCAAAGGCGGTGGCGGCAAACAGCATGGAGTCGCCCAAACCATCGCCGGGCGCGGCATAGTAGGTCGACCACTTGAAGTTCTGTGCAACCGGATCGTAGCCCATCAGGTGCTGTTTGCCCATGACGACGATATGTCCTTCGCGAAGCGTGATCGCCACCGGCACATCGAGGCGCGACTTGCTCTGAGCCATGGTGGCCTTGACGATGCCGCTGACGCCACCGAGCACGCCGAGACCGATCTTGGCGACGTCGCCGCCGCCCATCTTGCGCTTGAACTCGATCGGCACGGCAAATTTCTCCGTCGGCGTAGTGCCCGACACGTCCAAACCGTAAAGCTGCCCCGCATCGGCAAAAAGCACGGTGGAGCGCTCATGCAAAACCATGAGGTTGGTAATGCCTTCCTCGGCCTTGGTGAACTTGAAGACCTCATCGCCGGTCTGCGCGTCAAAGGCCGCGACGCCGAGCGGCTCGCGCAAGACGACGGTCTGGCCATTGGAGAAATTACCACCGAAGCGGATGAACACCTTGCCATTGATTGGCTCGACTTGGGAAACGATGGCGTTGTCGCGCGCCTTGAACAGGCCGGCGTAGCTGGAGATACGGTCGCTCGTCCATAGGGTTTTGCCCGTGCTTTTTTCGATCGCATAAACGCTGCCGCCACCCGCGGCGTAGAGGCGGTCTCCCTCGATGCGAATGGGCGCATAGGTGCGCTTGAAGTCCTTCGCACCCGGCTTGAATTCCACGCCCCACTTGATCACGCCGGTCTTCAGATCAATCGCGTGCACGCCCGTGAACCCGATATAGGCGATATCTCCGTCGACCACCGGATCATGATAACCGGAGAGGTCCATACGCGGCATAAACTTGCCCGAACCGTCAGCCAGGTGGAGCGGCACGGCAGTGGACTTACCGAAGCGCGACTCCCATTTGGTTTCGCCCGTGCGCAGGTCGTGCGCGCGCAAGATCAGGCCCGCCTGCTCGCCGTTGCCACCCCAGGAATTGAAAACGAAGATCGCGATGCCGTGTTCAGGAATTGGATACGTGGCGAGGTATTGGCCTTGGATCTCGGGCGCCTGCCAGACGGTTTCGCCCGAGAGGTAGTCGATCGACTGAAGCTTAACTTTGGAGCCGCCGAGGCCCGACGACAGGTTGCACAGCAAAAACGGGGTGCCGGCGACTTCGCGCGCGTTGTGCACGTTGGTCTTCACCAGATCCTCGCGACGCCAGAGCAGCGCGCCGGTGTCGGGATCGTAGGACTCAACGGCTCCCTTCGTGCCGACGAGCAGCGTGCCGAGATCGGTCAACGCGTTCCATTCAACCTTCTCTTTGAGTTTTGCCGACCAGAGTTCTTGAACGGCCATCAACGGGCCGCCGAGGGTCAGTGACCCGATAACCAACAAAGTAGCGTAACGTAACTTGTTCGTGCGCATAAGTTCAGCACCGAGTGCTGCACGTCCATGGCATTACCTAGCAAGCACGAAGACGTCTCCTCTCCTGAACAGGGTAGACCGGCCCCGCGACGCGCGCTCACATCTTGCGCAAGATCCAGTCGGCGACCGTGCCGCCGGCCGGACGTCGAAGCAGCGCGCGCAATTTGTCCGCCTGAGTCTGTGTGGAGATCAGCCGGTCAATGCTGCCCAAGCACGCTGTGAGTTCCCCCGCGAGTGCTTTGGGCGATGCTGCGCCCTGGATATACTCGGGATACATCGGCTCCTTGAGCAGCAGGTTGGCGATGCCGAGATACGGCACTTTGACCAACATGCGACCGAGCACATAAGTGAGCGGATTTGCTCGATAAACCACCGCGCCGGGAATCGCCGCCAACGCACAGTGCATCGACATCGTTCCGCTTGAGGTCAGCACCGCCGAGGCCGCCACCGGCGATCCGGTGGGCAACAACTTCACGTTGGCCGGAGGCTTCGCCGCCAGCAGCACGTCTTTGATCAATGCGCTTGGATACAGCACCACGGCCTCACGCTTTCCGTAGGCCGCATAGCCGGCCAGCAGGAGTGGGAAAATCCGTTCGACCGCCTGCTTGCGGCTTCCGGGGAGCAACAAAATCGGCGCCGCCGGATCGTAGCGCACGGGCGCGTCGTGAGCCTCGTCCAGAAACGGATGGCCAACAAACTCCACCGGCAACGACGTGTCTGCGTAGCACTCGACCTCGAAAGGGAAAATCACCGCGAGCGCATCAAGATCGCGCGCCATGGTGAACCGCCGCTTGGCCTTCCATGCCCAGATCTGCGGCGAGATGTAGTAGAGCGTTTTGATCGTGCCGCCGCCCTTCACCGAAAGCCCGCGTTCGCGCATGGCTTTCGCGAGACGCAGGTTGAGTCCTGGATAATCCACGAAGCACACCGCACGCGGTTTATGCTCAGCGATCCACCGGAGCGTTTCCTCAAACAGAGCTTTGAAGAACGGGTAGTTCTTCAACACCTCGACAAACCCCACGACGGACGAGGCCGTCATGTCGTGCAACACCTGCGCGCCCGCTTTGGCGAGTTCCGGTCCACCCAACGCCACGACCGACAACCCTGGCTGTTTCGCCCGCAGTTCCCGAACCATCGTCGCGGCGTGTTGGTCGCCCGAGTGCTCGCCGGCGATCACGAACAGATCAACCCGCGGCGATGCGGGCGGAGGCAGACGAAAATTCTTGGGGGAATCGATTGCCATGAGGTTTTAACGCGTCGCCGCCGGGGCGCACAGGACCGCATCACGCAGGTTCACAGCTTTGCGTCCTTCGTGTCTCTGCGTCTTTGCGTTTGATTCCGGTTTCATCTCCCTCGCTTCGTTTACTTCTGCGCAGCCTTGATTTGCTCGGTGATCTGGATCGCGACTTCGAGCGCGGTCTTGCCGAGCGAGGCGCCGACTTTGGGTTGCTTCAATTCCGCCACGCTTTCGGTGAAATGCATCAGCTCCAACTTCAGCGGTTCGTCTTTCTCGATCGGGATTTCCTGCACGGGGATCGAACTCGCGTCGCCTGCCTTGGCCAGGCCAACCTTCAACTTCACGCCGTAGGCAATGAGGTCGTTCTTCTTCACCAGATGGCCCTTCTGGTTCATGAAATCGAGCGACAGATACGCATTGTCCTGGAAGATGCGGATCTCGCGATTTTTCTTCAGGCTCATACGGCTCGCGCTCAGATTCGCGACGCAACCGCTCTCGAATTCGATACGCGCGTTGGCGATGTCCTCGGTCTTCGACAGCACGCAGATACCCACGCTGTCGATTTTGCGGATCGGCGATTTCACGAGCGCCAACACAATGCCGATGTCGTGTATCATGAGATCCAATACCACGCCGACCTCGGTGCCGCGCGGCGTGTAGGGAGCGAGGCGTTCGGCGGTGATGTAGCCGGGGCGGTCGATGTGTTTCTCCATGAAACTCATCACCGGATTAAAGTGCTCGATATGCCCAACCTGCACGATGCAGTTGTTCGCCTGCGCCGCGGCGAGCACGCGCTCGGCCTCGGCCAGCGTGGCGGTGATCGGCTTCTCGATCAACAAGTGGCACTTTTGCGCGAGGAGCGGCAGCGCGACTTGTTCGTGTTTATCCGTGGGGACGACGACCGAAACCGCGTCGCACGCCGCGCCCAGTTCCTCGATGGTGGCGAAACGGTGGCAGTTGTGACGGGCACAAATTTCCTTCGCGCGTTCATCACTGGCTTCGAAGATGCCCATGAACTCGACGTTGGGCAGCGCGGAGTAAATGCGCGCGTGATGCTGGCCGAGCGAGCCGACGCCGATCACGCCGCATTTCACCTTGGGTTTGGAAGAAGAGAAAAAGCTCACGAGGAAACGGGGTTTGATGAAGTTATTGCAGCACGCCATCGCGCATAAACACGGTGCGCGAAGCCCGGGCCGCATGGGCGGCGTTGTGCGTGACGAGAACAAGGGCGATGCGTTGCTCGGCGCACAGGCTCAGCAACAGGTCGATGATCGAGTCGCCGGTCTTCTCGTCGAGGTTGCCTGTGGGTTCGTCGGCGAGGATGAGGCGTGGCGAATTCATCAGCGCACGGGCCACGGCGACGCGCTGGCGTTCGCCGCCGGAGAGCTGCGATGGCAGATGGTGCGCGCGCTCGGCGAGACCGACGCGGGCGAGCAGGTCTTTTGCGCGCTGTTTTTCGGCAGTGCCGATCTTGCCAGCGACACGCGCAGGCATGAGCACGTTGCCCAAGGCATCGAGCTCGGGGATCAGATAAAACGACTGGAACACCATGCCGAGAAACCGTGCGCGACGCGAAGCGCCCGTTTCGGTGGAGCCGGACCAGCGCACTTCGCCGCTATCGGGCGCATCCAAACCGGCGAGCAGGTGGAGCAACGTGGATTTGCCCGAGCCGGATTCACCGCGGATGGAAAGACTTTCGCCTTCGTGGACCGACAGACTCACGCCGTGCAACACCTCCAGCTGGCGCTGGCCGCTGAGGTAAGCTTTGCGAAGATCGGACGCCTCGAGAATTACATCACTCATTGCGAAGGGCCTCCACGGGTTTGAGTTTCGACGCGCGCCACGCCGGGAAAATTCCCGCGAGCGTGGAGATGACAATCGTGCCGACGATGATCAGCACGAGATCGGACGATTCCATGTGCGCGGGCACGTTGCTGAACTGATAAAAGCGTTCGAGCGCCTCCTGGCTGCCGGTGAGTTTGGTGAATAGCGCGAGGATGTTGTTACGCTGATTGAGGAACGCGAAACCCAGCACCAACCCGCTCGCGGTTCCGATCAGGCCGATCAGAAAACCCTGCACACAAAAACATGCGGCGATCTCACGCGGGCTCCCGCCAAGCGAACCTAGCAGACCGATCTCGCGCGTCTTGCGCACGACCGTCGTGAGCAGCGAGCTCATGATCGAGAATGAGGCCACGAGAATAATGAAAAGCAGCAGAATCGAAACGAGGTTCTTTTCCATCTGCAGCACGAAGAGGAACTCGCTGTTGGCCTCCAACCACGAGCGGGCACGCGTCAGCGGCTCGGTGGGCAACACGCCGTTGATCCGCGTCGCCATCACGTCGGCGTCGAGCTTCTCGGAGATCTTTACGTTGAGACCATGAACCGATTCGCCGAGCCCGTAGAGATCCTGCATGCGGCGAAGCGTCACCAGCACCGTGTTCGCATCGAGCTGCTGATGGCCAATCTCGAAAATGCCCACGATCACCAGCTCACGGGGGAGAAACACCTCGTCGCTTTTCAGCCGCTCGATAAGCAGGGGCGACGAGATTGTAACCGAATCGCCAATACGCGCGCCGAGGGAATACGCGAGTTGCGAACTCAGGATCACCGTGTCGTCATCGAGTTCGTCGAGTTTGCCGATGCGCAGGAAACGATTGAGCGGCACGACATCGTTCACGCGGTTAACATCAATGCCCTGGATGATCGGGAACGACGGTTTGCGGCCAAACTCCAGCATGCCCACGCCCTCCGCAAACGGCGTTACACCCAGCACGCCGGGAACTTTGGATACGCGGGCCATTAACGCGGCAGGATCGTCGATCAGGCTGCGGGCACGAATCTGCACGTCGCCCTGCGTATCGATGATCATGCGGCGGATTTCGTAACCGAAACCGCCCATCACGCTGTTGGTGACGACGAGCGTGGCCACGCCCAGCGCCACGCCGAGGATCGAGATCGCCGTGAAAAACGACAGGCGTTTCCCGGTTGGGAAAAGCTGCTTTAAGGCGAGATAGAGATACCAATGCATAGTTTTAACACAGAGGTCGCAGAGGACACGGAGTCAGAGTCCCAACCTCTGCGTTCTCCGCGCCCTCTGTGTTGATAATCATCAGGCGCCCGGGCGCAGCTGCGGATAAAGAATCACGTCACGGATGCTCTCCGCGCCTGTGAGCAAGATGCAGAGGCGGTCGATACCGATGCCCATGCCACCGGCGGGCGGCATGCCGTGTTCGAGCGCAAGGAGGAAGTCCTGGTCGATGTTCTGTTGTTCGCCACCGGCCTGCGCTTCGAACATCGCGCGCTGCACGTCGGGATCGTTCTGCTCCGAGTAGGCGGGCGCGACTTCCATACCGCCGATGATCAACTCGAACACGTCGATCGTGGACGAATCGTTCTCGGTGATCTTGGCCAGCGGGCACAGCTCCTTGGGCAGATGCGTGACGAACGTCGGTTGAATCAGCTTTGGCTCGATGAGCTTGCCGAAGATTTCGTTGGTGAGTTCGAACTCTTCCCACTTCGGATCGGCGTAGAGACCCAGCTTTTGCACGCCGGCCACCTTCTCGGCCTTGCTGCGGCTAAACCACTCGGCATCGCCGGTCTTCTCGATGATCAGATCCTTATACTTTACCTCGCGCCAGCCGGCGTCGAAGTCGATCCATTCGCCCGAGGCGGCGTGCTTGATGCGTGAAGACGGACGCGTGACGGCGGTTTCGCCTTCGCCCTCGGTCTCCGTCGGCTTGACCACATCGCGAACGAGATGACGCAGCAGGTCCTGCACGAGCGTCATCATACCGCGGTAATCGCTGTAAGCCTGGTAAACCTCGAGCATGGTGAACTCGGGATTGTGACGGCGCGACACGCCTTCGTTGCGGAAGTTGCGGCCGATCTCGAACACGCGGTCGTAACCGCCGACGAGCATGCGCTTGAGATAAAGTTCGAGCGAGATGCGCAGCACGAAGTCCACGCCGAGCGTGTTGTGATGCGTCTGGAACGGACGCGCCGCGGCGCCGCCCGCGATGGCTTGGAGAACAGGCGTTTCGACTTCGAGAAACTGACGGTCTTCGAGGAAACGGCGGATGTGTGAGACGATCTTCGAACGCGTGATGAGGCGGTTGCGCGACTCCGTGTTGACGATGAGATCGAGGTAACGCTGACGGTAGATCTGCTCGGAATCGGTCAGGCCGTTCCACTTCTCGGGCAGCGGACGCAGGGCCTTGGAAACGAGCGTGAACGCATCGACGCGCACGGTGATTTCGCCGGTCTTGGTGAGGAACAACGTGCCGGTGACACCGATGATGTCGCCGAGATCGAGGCCCTTCTTGAAAAATTGATAACGCTCTTCGCCGAGCACGTCCTTGCGGAAGTAGAGCTGGATGATCCCTTGCTGATCCTGAATCTTCACGAACGAGCTGCCGCCCTGAACTCGGAACGTCACGAGACGGCCGGCGACGGTCACGGTGACGGCGTTGTCCTGACCTTCGACATAGAGCGTCTTCGCGTCCTGCGAGAAATGCGTGGTCTCGACGTTGGCGCGAAACGGATCGAAGCCGGCGGCACGCATGTCGGCCAGCTTCTGCCGGCGCACCGCATGCTGGTCGTGGGAACTATCGGAGGAAGGAGTCTCGCTCATGGGAATCGGAAACCGTGGCGCGCCCCCCACCCCTGCGC
>JBEVND010000108.1:0-6863 GCA_040508285.1 Rariglobus sp.
CGCGGCATCCTTGTAGGGCCGGTTCCACTACAACGTCGGGAACTGTTTTTGGACTGGGCGCCTTTTTCGGCAGTTGCGCTCGGCTACAGTCTGGTGACTCCGGCGCTGAATTATGCGGCGAACGACCATCACCTCACGATGGACACGCTGTATGGCCGGCTGCGGGCGCTGGGATACAAGAGAATCGGATTTTACAGCCACCTGGGTTCGGAGCAGCGCAACCGACACCTCTATCTGGCGACTTATTTGAAGTGCCTCTTGCTGGACGGAATTTCCTACGATGCAGCGCCGCCGTTGCTGCGGACGGACAGCGGGACGTCGGATCCGATGGCCTGGCTGGAGCGGCATCAGTTTGATGCGGTGATCTGCGGGTATTTCGAGGCGCAGTCTTTTCTGCAAAAACTGGCGGAGCGCGGGCGGGAGATTCCGAGGGATCTCGGGGTCGCGGCGATCGCCGTTCCGCTCGACGACAACGTGACCTCGGGCGTGCGGGAAGATTTGGCGGGCATGGGCGCGCTGGCAGTGGACCAGTTGCACGCGCAGATGCTTCAGGGCGAGCGCGGCGTGCCCGTGACGCGTCACTCGCTCTTGGTCGAGAGCAACTGGTGCGACGGCAAGACGGTGCGACGGGTGGGTGTCACCGTCTAGCGAGAACCGGCGGTTCCGGAGCGGGTTCGAAGAAGGATTTGACCAGCACGGGCGGGGGCTGGGGATCGGTATCGTAATCGGGGTCCTGCATGAAATCGCAGACGAAGATGAACCCGCGAAGTTTTTCGCCGATGCGGCGTTCGGCGCGATAAACGGATTCCCATTGGGTGTCTTTCTTGATCGCGGCCTGGACGAGAATGCGCAGCCGGCCTTCGGTGATGGGCACGAGGCGGGATTCGCCTGCGGCAAAATCGAAGTGCTCCGCGCCGAGCGCGACGGAGCTGGGGAACCGCGAGAGGTTGAGGACTTGCACCGAGCGCGCGAGGTGGCGGGCGGGATCGTCGGGCAGGACGCGGGCGGAGAGCGGACCGCGCACGTTTTTGCCGGCGGGCCAGACGATCACCAGCGACTGTTTGGCGCCGGCGGGAATCTGCGCGGTGAGAAAAATCTCACGCTTGTGCGGAGTGCCACGCGGGGCGTCGGGAGGCGGAGGAATCTCGCGAAAGAGTTCGAGGCGACCGTTGCGCGGCAGCGGATATGCGCGGGAGACGGCTTGAAACAAGTGAAGGGGCTCGGGTGGTTTTCCGTAGACAGGTTCGTATTTGAGATCGGTGCGGCTGCCAATGAGAGAGAGGATGCGAAACGTGGCGGCCGGCGGCTCCGGGAGTTGGGCGCGGAGGGCGGCGGAGAAAATGACGAAGATGGCGATCGTGAAGAGAATGCGGCGCGAGAAAAGGACGGGGTTCATATGTCTTGGGGCGAGAGCCAGCGGAAGGAGACGATCTTAAAAGAGCGTCCGAAGAGGCGGCTGGCCGACGCGGCGGGAAGATCGGCGGGGGCGGTTTCGGGGGATTCGCCGCCGACGTAATCGGGCAGGCGTTGCACGATGGCTTCGCACCAGGCGCGGCCGTCTACGATGCCGGTAGCCGGATTGAGGTGCTCGCCGTAAGTGCGAATGCGAAAGGTATCGGAGCGAGCGCTGAGCTGAGGGCCGAGCGAAGAAAGGATGTCGGCTTGAGAAAGGAACGATGGAGCCATTGCCCAACGGGAGCGGTGGGCCTTTCCGGTGATGCCGATATCGCCGCCGGCCATGTGGTTGAGATCCCAATTGTAGCGAAACGTGGCGGCGGGAGTGACTTGATCGACGGTGCCATGATTGACGACGGCGCTGGCCGGATTCATGCCATCGATCGCGGCTTGGAGTGCGCCCTTGATGCCGGCGAGTTCGCTGGTGGCGGTGATCGGGCGGTTGATGAAATCGGCGAGCGAGAGGAACGGTCCGCGACGACGGACCTCGCTGACGATGGAGCGGGCGAGCTCGTTGACGATGGCCTCGGGGGACGGCTGATTGGGGACGGCGGCGTTGAAAAAGAGACCGCGGTTGCGGTGGTAGCGGCGCGTCTCGTAGTGACCGGTGTCCTCGGTCATGGTTTGAGTGAGGGCCGGATACACGCCGCTGGCGGGCAGGGCGAGGTTGCGACTGAAGCGCGGAAACGAAACGGCGGTTTCGACCAGATCAGTGGCCTCGGCGTAGGCGGGATCGGCGGGTTGACCGGAGGAGCCGCCGAGGACGGCGCGCCAAGCCTGTTCGGACGTGGAGTTGATGTTGAAGCCCCCGGCTACGAGCAGATGGGCGGCGGCGCGGTCGTAGGCGGGATTGGTGGCGGCCGCGGGCGTGTGGCGAAGATCGGTGACGGCGGGCGCGGTGTGGATGCGTGCGAAGGGTTGGAGACGGGAGTTGGGCAACGGTTTGCCTGCGTCGAGGTCGGCCTGGGTGAGCGAAGCGGGAACGCCCGAGACAAAATAACGATCCCACAAAGCGCGGTTGAGGTGCCACGAGAGATCGTAGGCGGGGTCGGTGGCAGCGGGACCACCTGGAGGAATCACGATGTTGTCGCGATATGTGGCGGAGCGGGGAATGCGGAGGTCGGCGTAGGAATTGCCGAACGGATAACTGGGTTGAAAACTGTAGCGGGCAAACGGCGCGTGTTGAAGCTGGCCAAGCGAGAGGAGGCGATCTGGCGAATCGAGCACGTCGAAAAGAATCCCACGGGTGGGCACGCCTCCGACGACATCAGGGGCATCGCCGAAGCCGGCGGCGTATTGCTTGTAGATCAGCGTGGGATGGGGGCCGCGATTGGTGCCCTCGGGAACCATGCCCGAATAAACGACGCCGTAGGGAGGTGCGCCGACTTCATAGTCGGAGCGGGTGGTGTAATCGTTTTCGACCGAGGTTGCCTGAACCACGGAGCCGCGGAGGTTGCCGTTGGCGAGGAAACGCATGGTGTGCTGGTTAAGAATGCCGGCGCGCGCGTGTGACGTCCACCAACTGCCGTTTCCGGTGGACTCGAACGAGCAGACGAAGCGGAAGGAACTGGCGGCTTCGCTGGGTTCGCCTTGTTTCTGGGAGATGAGATCGCCCTTGGCGGTGAGGGCGCACATGACGCCGTAGGTCGCGGGGGTGAACGTGGGCGTGAAGTCGGGCGCGGGGCCGAAGGGTTCTCCGGCCTTTAGATGCTGGCGACGTCCGGTGCGCACGCGGAGGATCGCCTGATACCAGTCGGACCGGGCCGCGGCCGAGGTATTCCATGAAGAGGCCAGCGAGTTGTCCTTGGCCAGCACCAGATTGAACTCCAGTTCCTCGCGACCGTAGCCGACGATGTTGTCGTCGCGCAGGCGGATGGACGACGTGGGGGCGAACTTGGTGGTGAGCGTGGAGAGAGCGGGACCGGTGAGCGTGAAAAAATTGGTTTCACCGATCGATGACTCGGCGGGGGCACGCTCCAAAATCATGCCGCTGTGGCTGTATTCGGGTGAGCCCTCGTTCGTGAGGAGGTAGATGTGGCTTTCGCCCGGAGGAATAATCTGGCCGCGGACCTTGAACCGAAAGTAATCGACCGAGCTCGCAAGGGCCGAGCCGACCGGGGTGAACGAAACGGTGTCAAAAGCGAGGACAGCTAGAGGATCGTAGTGAGTCTCTCCGTCGGCCGCGATTTCAGCGACGAGGCGGGGGTAGGCCTGGTTCGCGGGGTTTCCACCGAAGTGGATGCCCAGATCGTAGTCGGTTGCTTTCAGGGCGTGGGGGTAGGGGTTGTGGAGAACAACCAGCGGGTAAAAAGCGGCTTTGATGACATCACCTTCCAAGTAGTAGTTGAAACCAAACGAGGCGTAATGAATCGACGGATGCACGCCGGCGGTGGTGTCGTTTGAGGAGGTGGGTTCCAGGACCTGGACCTCGTTGTCGATGACCGGGCGGGTGCGGGCCCAAGAGCGCAGGTGACCCCAAGTGGGAAGGCCGGCTTCAGACGAGGAGAGCGGAGTGAAGACGGGATCGGTGTCGGCGGGACGGTAGGTGTGGTTGGAAGAAGCGTCGGCGAGGTCGGCGGTAAGGTCTTTTTTCAGACCGCCTGCGTAGGTGTCCGCGATGACACTGCGGCTGTGGGCAGTGAGATCGTGGAACCTGGTTTGGGCGGCGGTGCGAAGATAGGCCTCATCGGTGGCGGCGGTGGCCAGGAGCGGGAGTTGCTCGGCCGAGAGCAGGTGAGTGATACCGGTGTGGTTTAAATCGTAGGCGGAGCCGATGCGTTCGCCGGGAGCGCGGTCCATGAACTCAATGCCGGAACGCTGGGAAGTAATGAAACTATGGATACGATCGGAAGACGTGACGGTTTGCAGGTGGCCGGGGCTGAGGTTGAGCCGGGCTTTCACCCCCTCGTCGCCGACCCACCAGGCGTAGCGACCGACGGGAGTTGTCCCGGAGGCGGAGGTGCCGGGAATGGCGCCGGCGGGGACCGTGATGTCGACCAACGGTGCGAAGACGGGCTGGACGGACGTGCCGAGGGACTGGGCGCCGACGAGGGCGACGAGGGAAGCGCCGGGGTTTGCGGGCGTGCACGCGGGAGCGGTTCCGGCGCTGACGCCTCCCTGGTTTCCGTTGGCGGAGCAGGTGGCCGCTTCATTGCCGCTCACCAGCCAGTTCAGGAGCACGGGAGTGACGCCGCGTTTGGGACCGGCGGCGGGTGGAATGGCGTCGGGCGCGAGGTTGTAGCCAATGGCGGAATCGGCGTTGCCCCAGACCGCGGTCCAATGGCGTGTGCCGGATTGCACGGTTTGGCGCGGGGTCGTGGCGGGAAATAGCGCGGCAGGCGGGGCGATTCCGGTGGAGTCGAGAACGGCCAGGTCGAGCAGGTCGGCGGTGGTGGTGACCCGTTGATCGGGGCCGGCGAATTTTTGAAGTTGGCCGAGCGCGATGTTGAGAGCGCCCAAGGCGTTTTGGCGGGCTTGTGCGAGATGCTGGGAGTTTCCGGCGACTTGGGTCTCAACGCGAGTGAGCGCGGCGAGTGAGACTAAGAGCAGCACCAGGAACGCCAGCAACGTAATGGTGATCAACAAGGCAAACCCCTGCCGGGAGCGACGAGGACGTGTGCGAAGAAAGCCAAGGATAAGCACGCGGAGGGGAGGGGGTGGCAACAAACGGGCGCGAGGGGAGACGGGCTCGATGGGGTCAGTCTTAATGCCCTCGTGATGTCCGCAATGCGGGTCCCATGCAGACTGTTGCATCGTGCAGCTGAACGTGCGATGCGCAGTATGTAGTTGGATTTACTTACATGACTGCAAATTATGGACAGGGCCGTATGAGATGTGTGTTGGTTGCGATAGTGCGCGAGGCAGAGAGCATGGAAACGTCAGGCAAGTCCGCGTGTGTTGCGCGTCTCAACCCCATACCCCGCCATGAAACAGCCCTGTTTGTCGTCTTCCCGTTTGGTCCGTGGATCCGCCAAAGGATTCACGTTGGTGGAACTGCTCACTGTAATCGCTATCATCGCCATACTCGCGGGCATCCTCATCCCCGTGGTCGGAAAAATAAGAGAGTCCGCTCAAAAAACGGAATGCTCCTCGCGGTTGAGGCAGGTCTCGGTCGCCTGGCTGATGTTTTTTACGGATAACAAACAGAGCCTAATGAACACCTCCACCAATCCCAACGGGGAAGTCATCATTAATTATAATCCATATCACATCAACTTAGGGCATTCGCTTTACTTAGGTGCTCCCGTCAAGACAGCTCATGCCGAGGTTGAGGTGAGTCCCTTGGTGCTTACCTCGGAATTCAAGGCGAAGTTCGCCGTCACCACCGCTCAGAACAAGGCGTATTACACAACGACGTCCTACTGGCATAATCCCTCCATTTGGAGAGCCACGCGGCGGGCCAATGATCTCAACGCGCTGTCAGAAAACTTCGGTGAGTTCACACAGCTGGCGCCGGCTCGTGCCGCCATGCTGGGCGTGATTGATCGGGAGTTTCTTCAGAACAGCGGCGGGTTCAGCTACCTGTGGGACTGGACGCCCGAGCGCTTCGAATTCTATAAAGGCGAAAATACGTTTTTGGCGTTCTTCGACGGTCATGTTGAGTCGATCAAACGCGCGGAGTTGCCCGCCCGATGGGCCTGCGCACCGGTCAACTGAGATTAGCGGCCCAATTGCTTAAACAGGTTCGGCGAAGCGTGCAGCCAGTCCGGGGCTGAGACGGTTTCTAGCCAGCGGGCCTTGATGACCGGGTTGGCCTGCACGCGGGAGTCGCCCCAATAGCCTTGGCGGTAGGGCGGCCCCCACATGGGCTGGATGTCCCAGTTTACGTTGATGTAGGCGACGGCTTTCACGACATCGTGATTTTTTTCGATGTAAGCAAAGAACGGGACATACCACTCGGCCCAGATTTCTTCGGGAGTTTTCGGCTTCGAGTCCTGGCCTTTGGCGAGGCTCCTTTTGGTGAGGCGGGCAAGGTCGTAGCCCTGCGGGGCGGCTTCGCAGACCATGACAGGCTTGCCGTGCGCGCGCGCGAAGGCGAGCAGGCGGTCGGTGAGCTCCACCTGTTTGGCCGCGGTGAGAAACCACGAGTAACCGGCCCAATCGACGTAGTCGTCACCCGGATACCAGTCGGCGATGTCCTGTTTTTGATAACCGCTGTAGAGGGAAGTGCAGGACTGCCAGACGTAGGCGCAGTTGGTCACTTCAAGCCGACGGAAGATCGTGACGATGCGACGGAAGGCTTCGCGGTAGGGCTCGGGCTTGTAGTGATTCCACGAGCCGTCGAATTCATAACCGATGCGCAGGAAGACGGGGCGTTGCGCGGCCTTGATCCAGCGCGCGAGTTTTTCGATGGCGGCGTCCTGTTTGCCGGCGGCGATTTTCTCCTCCTGATCGACGAAGTGCAGGCC
>JBEVND010000153.1:0-3142 GCA_040508285.1 Rariglobus sp.
GGCTTGCCCCAAAAACTTTCGGGAACCGGCACATTGAGCAGCCAGAGGGCGGTGGCCGCTGTGTCGTATTGGACCACGGGAGCGCTGATTTTGTAGGAAGGCTTCACGCCCTTGCCCCAGGCGATCCACGGAATGATCACGTCGTCGGAATGTGGTGAGCCGTGCGTGCCGGGTTGCGGTTCCTGACCACGGCGGATGCGCTCGGCGATCTCCACGGGCGTGCGATCGTGACCCCCGTGGTCGGCGCTCATGATGATCACGCTCTTATCTTCGATGCCCGCTGCCTTGATTGCGTCCCGAATGACTTTCAGTGCCTGATCGCAGTCGGCGAGGGCCTGCATTTTCTCGGGCGAGTTGACGCCGTATTTGTGGCCGGTGGTGTCGGGATCGGCGAAGTGGATGAAGACAAGATTAGGCGCTTGGTTTTTCAGCAGCGAAGCGACGGCTTCGCCGATGCCCTTGGCTTTATCGTTTTCAGGGATGAGAAAGGTATCGAGTCCGCCGGCTTGCTCGAAGGTGCGGAATTTATTCTTCGCGGCGATCATGGCGGTGCTGAGCCCACGTTCTTTGGCCAAATGAAAAATCGTCGGCACGGTCAGCTTGGGACGGGTCTCGTCCCACTCGTTCCAGAGGATCTGGTGCTTTTGAATGCCGACGCCGGTGAGCATCGAAACATGTGAGGGCAGGGTGATGCTCGGCACGATGGTGTAGGCTTCCCAAGTATGGGCACCTTCCGCTGCCATGGCTTTGAAGACGGGCATGTCGGCTCGTGTGATTCCAGCAGGAGCCGCCTGATCGAAGCTGATAACGAAAACGTGGCTCGCTCGGGGAGCCTCGGTAGCGCGGGCGCTTAACAGCAGCGCCGGTAAAACCACGCATAGAACCAAAGAGCGAAGTGGGGAAGGCATCCGGAAGTTCATCTCCCAAACGGACCGGAACGGAAACACTGAAGTTAATGAAGGGGGCCGCCTGACGGGCTGCAGGGATTTCCCTTTAGCATCTTGCGCTTTTGGCGGGTTTTTGCGGCCATCTTGCCCAATCGATGAAAGTAACCGGCCTCGCTCTCGTTCCGCCTCCTTCAGCCTCCGACCTGCCCAAGGTCACGCCGGAACTGCTCGCCTCCGTGCTGGCTCGTTATTCGCGTAGTAATGAAGGCATTCACGCCATCCTGGAGAAAGTCGACATCGCCAACCCGGATGCGTCGATCGATCGCATCCTGAAGTTTGTCGATTACGGGCATGCTTCCATCGGCGGTCTCACGGGCGGTATCGCGATCGCTCTCGATAACATCTCGATGTGGCTCGCGTATAAAATTTTCGAGATCGCGCAGATGGCCGACGGGCAGGAATCGTCCACCCGCTACATCACGATGGATGCGTCGAATCTCCCGACCGCAGCTGAGATCGGTATTCCCGAGGATCTGGCGCCGCGTTGGACCGCCTTGATGGCGAAGTCGTTCGCGGCGTATAATCAGGAGTATTCGCGTCTCGATGCGCTGGGAGTGGCCGAGCCAGATCGCGTGCGCGTTCCTGCCGATGCCAAACCGGCGGTCGTCACGCGCATCCGCAAAAACTACGCGCTCGATCGCGCTCGCTATTTTATCCCGCTCGCCACCCGCACCAACATGGGCCTCGTGCAGACGTCGCGCATGTGGGCCACGACGGTGAAGCAGCTCGATTCACTTCCGCACCCCGAGGCACGTGCGGCCGCGAAACTCATCCGCGACGAACTCGTTAAAATTTCTCCGCGCCTGACGCGTCACAGCGTCGCTGAAAAATCTTACCAAGAGCAGGCGCAACAGGAACTCGCCGCCTCGCTTCGTCTGGGTCTTGCGCGTCTATCGACCGCACCTTTGGCCGATGAAGTTTGGGTGCATGTCGATCGCAGCACGCCGCCCTTTTTGTCGGAAGAGCAGGCCGTTCCCGAGGCGCTCCGGCATCGGTCCAATCGCTACGGATACCAAGGCACCGCCACTCGCCGTATGCGCGTGAGCTTTGCGTGGAACAACATGGCGATCGCCGAACTGCGCGACCTTAACCGTCATCGCACGGGGCATCGCTACACGCCGTTCATCCAAGCTGGCTTTTATCTCCCGCCCGAGATCACGCATGCGGCTCATCAAGCACTGCTCGATGAGCAGGCCGCGCTCACGAAAGAACTCATGCAACGCGGCTCGCCCGCGTATGTTTACTCGTTACTCTTGGGCGCCCAGACGCCGTTCGAGCACAGCACGCACGCGGACAAATTCATCTACGAGGTCGAGTTGCGCACGGGTATGGGCGCGCACTACCGATATGCGGATCACCTCAGCGCGGTTCTGAAGTCGTTTTTTGCGCAGGTCCCCGAGGCACGCCAATGGGTCGTCGAAGGCACGGCTGAGCCAGAATAAACCTTGTCGGCCCCCGGTTAGGGCGGTTTTCTGGACGCTTACTTATGAGGCACGCGCTACCCCTGCTCCTCGTTTTCACCACGGTGCTCCCAATCGGTTTGAGCGCACGCGAGCCGACGCGAGTGGATGCGACAAAGCAAAACACTCAGCTCGCTCCGACACCTGACAACGTCGACAACCCGCTCGCGCCTTCGCGTGAGGTTAACCAACGGCCTTTTCAGCGTAACGATCAGTTACAGGAGCAACGGTTTCGAGTTCCTGACCAGATCGAGCGTAAGGATTCATCCTTAGGCGATAAGCGGGCTCCGTTTGAGATGACCGAGACTCGCGAGAAAACCATGGTTGATCGCAAAGATTTTCCGAAACCTGAGGTGAAGGAACATGAGGAATACCGCCGTGATCGAGAGAAGTCTCGCATCCAGCCGACCGGTGATCAGATCAAAAAATATGACACGGTCGCCAAATATCAGGATCGCATGAAAGACGCCGAGGCGACTGCCGCGCAGCGTCAGCCCAAGATGGAGAAGCGCACCAGCTTCGATAAACTTAATCGCTTCATTTTCAAACGTAACGCCCCTGGCAGTGAGAATGGCGTGTCGATGGTCACACCGGCTGGCGGTGAGCCGCCGCCACTCCAAGACGCCCGCACGAGCTACAAGGTCGATTGGAAGCGCTTCGATCCGCCCAAGTAATCGGGAGAAAGCGGCTTCGTGCCGCTTACTTTTTTGAACGGCGGACGCGTTCTTTTTCGTC